>CAYJIC010000028.1:0-19442 GCA_964370155.1 uncultured Oscillospiraceae bacterium | reverse complement strand
AGATGAGCGGACGTTTGGAAGAGATGCCCGGTGAGGAAGGTTATCCCGCATATCTGTCCAGCCGCCTGGCGCAGTTCTATGAACGTGCAGGCCGTGTGGTTACATTAGGTAGCGAGCAAAGAGAAGGCGCGCTTTCTGTTATCGGTGCGGTATCTCCCTCCGGTGGTGATATTTCCGAGCCGGTTACACAGGCTACACTTCGTATCGTGAAAGTTTTCTGGAGTCTTGATGCGCAGTTGGCTTATGCACGTCACTTCCCGGCAATCAACTGGCTGACAAGTTACTCGCTGTATCTTGACGACGTGGGCAAGTGGCTGGATTCCGAAGTTGAATCCGACTGGATGGAAAAACGTGGCCGCATAATGTTATTGTTGCAAGAAGAGAGCGAGCTGGAAGAGATTGTGCAGCTGGTTGGTATGGATGCGCTTAGTCCACCGGACCGCCTGAAAATGGAAACTGCACGTAGTATTCGTGAAGACCTTTTGCATCAAAATGCTTTCCATGATGTGGACACATTTACCCCACTGCCAAAGCAATATAAAATGATGTCTTTGGTGCTTGATTATTACGATGCAGCACAAAGAGCTTTAGAAAAAGACGTTAACGTAAACGACTTGGCAAAGCTAAGTATTCGTGAGGCTATAGGCCGTATCAAGTACCTGGAAGTTGAAAAAATTGAAGCAGAATACAAACGCATCAACGACGAAATAGATCGTGAAATAGAAGAACTGGTACAAAAGCAGAAGGAGGAAATCTGATGCCAAAAGAGTATAGAACCATACAAGAGGTAGCAGGCCCTCTTATGTTGGTACGTGGCGTTTCAGATGTTGCCTACGACGAGCTTGGCGAGATTGAACTTGCCAGCGGTGAGCGTCGCCGTTGCAAGGTACTTGAAATAAACGGTGGCAACGCACTGGTACAGCTGTTTGAGTCTGCCAGTGGTATCAACCTTGAAAACTCCAAAGTGCGCTTTTTAGGGCGTAGCATGCAGCTGGGTGTTTCCGAGGATATGCTTTCTCGTGTGTTTGACGGCCTTGGTCGTCCCATCGACGGCGGCCCCGACATTTTGCCGGAGTTTCGCCGTGATATCAATGGCTTGCCGATGAACCCTTCGGCTCGTTCATATCCACAAGAGTTTATCCAAACAGGCGTTTCTGCCATTGATGGCTTGAACACTTTGGTTCGTGGCCAGAAGTTGCCTATTTTCTCGGGTAGTGGTTTGCCACATGCACAGCTAGCCGCACAAATTGCTCGTCAGGCAAAGGTGCGTGGTACTTCAGATCCGTTTGCTGTGGTTTTCGTGGCCATGGGTATCACGTTTGAAGAGTCGAACTTCTTTATCAACTCTTTCAAAGAATCCGGCGCTATCGACAGGGCTGTTATGTTTATCAACCTAGCAAATGACCCCGCCGTAGAACGTATCGCTATTCCTCGAATGGGTCTTACTGCCGCAGAATATCTAGCTTTTGACAGAGGCATGCACGTTTTGGTTGTCATGACCGATATCACAAACTACGCCGATGCTTTGCGTGAGGTTTCTGCCGCACGTAAAGAAGTTCCCGGTCGTCGTGGATATCCCGGCTACATGTACACCGACCTTGCTACACTGTACGAAAGAGCAGGACGTCTTGACGGCAACAATGGCTCCATCACAATGATTCCTATTTTGTCCATGCCTGAAGACGACAAAACTCACCCCATCCCTGACCTTACCGGATATATCACCGAGGGTCAGATCATCTTGGCACGTGATTTGTATCGTAAAGGCTTGCAACCACCCATCGACGTGCTACCCAGTCTTTCTCGTTTGAAAGATAAAGGTATAGGCGAAGGCAAAACCAGAGCTGACCATGCCAACACAATGAACCAGTTGTTTGCCGCATACAGCCGTGGTAAAAACGCAAAAGAGCTGATGACGGTGTTGGGCGAAGCTGCACTTACCGAGATTGACATTTTGTACGCTAAGTTTGCAGATGAATTTGAAGCGAAATATGTCAGCCAAGGCTACGAGACAAACAGGGATATTGAAGAAACCCTCAGCATTGGCTGGGAGCTACTGCGCATACTACCGCGCTCTGAGCTGAAACGTATCAACGACAAGTTCCTGGATGAGTATTATGCACCAAAAAGCGAATAAAACACGCTGAAATAAGGTATAAAAGCAAGAAAACACAATGCATAGCCGTGTGCTTGAGTGTTGAAAATCACTATCAAGGCATGGCGATGCAGAGTGTGTATAATCAAGACTAAAGAAGGATGCAGGAGGTTCCCATGGCAAAAAAACAGGTGAACCCAACCCGTATGGAGCTCACCCGTACAAAAAGAAAGCTAACAACTGCTAAACGTGGCCATAAGCTTTTGAAGGATAAGCGGGACGAGCTGATGCGTCAGTTCTTAGAACTGGTACGGGTAAATAAGGATTTGCGCGAAAAAGTGGAAGAAGGCCTCAAAATGGCGGCCGGTAACTTTGCGTTGGCCAGGGCCTCGATGAGTGATGAGGTACTGGACACTGCTTTGCTTGCGCCCAGCCAAGAAATTTCTATTGAAGCTTCTCAGCGCAATATAATGAGTGTGCTTGTGCCGAATTTTGAAATAAAAACTCGCAGTTCCGATGAAAGCAACATATATTCTTATGGTCTTGCTTTCACTTCCGGTGATTTAGACGATGCAGTAAAAAGCGTGGCTGATGTGTTGCCTGATATGCTGAAACTGGCAGAAGTAGAAAAAAGTTGTCAGTTGATGGCGGCCGAAATCGAAAAAACTCGCCGGCGTGTTAATGCGCTGGAGTATGTAATGATTCCGGGTATGCAGGAAACTATCAAGCAAATCACCATGAAGCTGGATGAAAACGAGCGCAGCACACAAATTCGCCTAATGAAGGTGAAAGACATGATGCTGGCTCAGGCACATCGTTATGAAGAACGTGCCGAAGAAAAATTCCAGCAGACAACGTAGGCGTAGCTAGCGCGAAGCTTATAGTAAACAAACACAAAGTGGCCACTTTTACCAGAGTGGCCACTTTATTTGTTGTAAATAGTGTAGCATGTGCAAAAGTCAACACTTAAATCAAATTTTGTTGATTTAAGTGTTGACTTTTATGCGGAAGAGGTGTATACTGATGTCAAATCAAAAAATATTGATATGATAGTTTCGTATTTGAGAAAGGCAGGCGCCAAAATGGAAGTTATGAAATCGGCCTGGGATTTTTTACAAACGCAAATCTTGGGCATGAAGTGGTTAAATGATACAGTAGGAAGTATATTGAGTGGGTTCGGGCTTGATATCACCTCGCCGATTGGTGGAAGCGTACAGTTTTTTATATATGATATAATCAAAATAACAGTTTTGTTATGTTCGTTAATTTTTATTATTTCGTATATACAAAGTTATTTTCCGCCCGAAAGAAGTAAAAAAATACTTAGTCGGTTTAAAGGCATTTGGGCAAATATTGTGTCGGCGCTACTGGGCACAGTGACACCGTTTTGTTCTTGTTCTTCCATCCCGTTGTTTATGGGTTTTACCAGTGCAGGCCTGCCGATAGGTGTCACATTTAGCTTTTTGATATCGTCACCCATGGTGGATATAGGCAGTTTAGTATTATTGATGAGTATATTTGGGTGGAAAGTTGCTGTTGTATATGTTATAGTAGGCCTGACTATTGCAGTGATCGGTGGCACATTACTTGACAGAATGGGCATGCAAAAGTATGTGGAAGATTTCATAATAAATGCCGGAAATATAGACCTAGAGTCGCCCGACCTTACCAAAAAAGAGCGCGCGATATACGCAAAAGAGCAAATGATTTCCACATTCAAAAAAGTGTTCCCGTATATCTTGATAGGTGTGGGCATCGGGGCTGTTATTCACAACTGGATACCGCAGGAAATAATTGAAAGTATACTTGGTAGCAACAATCCGTTTGGCGTTATTTTAGCAACGATAGTGGGTATTCCGATATATGCAGATATCTTCGGAACCATTCCTATTGCAGAGGCATTGCTTGGAAAAGGCGCACAGCTGGGAACTATTCTTGCCTTTATGATGTCCGTGACCACCCTAAGCCTACCGTCGCTTATCATGCTGAAAAAGGCAGTAAAACCTAGGTTGCTAGGTGCATTCATTGCGATATGTGCAATAGGAATAGTTATTGTGGGGTATTTATTTAATGCATTCCAGTATCTACTTATATAGCGCATGGCCTCAAAATAGGAAATGGCAGTAAAGATTTATTATGGCTGAATTTTAAATTAAGATTATAGATAACAAATTTAGGAGGACTAAAAATGGCATTTTTCGGTTTTGGAAAAAAGAAAAAAGAAACATCATGTGGTTGTGCAGGTGGTTGCAATCCGGCACAAGAAGAAAAGGCAACAGAAGGTTGCTGTGGAAACATTGATGCTCAAAGTGTTGCAAATGCAAAAGAAAATTTGGCAGATGGAGCTTCGGTGAAAGTATTGGGCTCGGGATGCAAAAAGTGTAATCAGCTTGAACAAGCTACAAAAGAAGCTCTTGGAAACTTGGGCATGGATACGACTATTGACCATGTGACAGACTTTTCGGCTATTGCAAGCTATGGCGTTATGACAACGCCTGCGCTAGTGGTAGACGGAAAAGTAGTATCTTACGGCAAGGTTTTGACAACAAGTGAAGTTGAAACAGTGTTAAATAAAGTTAGAGGATAAAAATCCATAAAAAAGGTGAAACTTTATTAAAAGTTTCACCTTTTTTTATATGCGCTAATATTATTTGCTCAGTATTTGCACAAAAAACTTACGGGAACGAGGTCCGTCAAATTCACAAAAGTAGATGCCTTGCCAAGTACCAAGGGCAAGCTGTCCGTCATGTATTGGCACAGTTACACTTTCGCCTACGCAAGAAGCTTTCAAATGTGCGGCAGAATTACCTTCTATATGCCGAAATTCTGCTCTGTTTGGAAATGTTTTGTCTAAGGCAAAAAGCAAATCGGTGACAACATCGGGATCGGCGTTTTCGTTGATGGTAATTGCGGCAGTGGTATGAGGAGTGTATATGATGCAAATACCATCTTTTACGCCACTATGGCTCACAGCTTTTTTTACTTGAGATGTGATAAGCTTCATCTCGGAAGTTTTTGTTTCAATAAAAAAAGTTTCGATAAAAATCACTCCTTAAAATCTACGATTTCGTCCATAGATTTGCGTGGACGCGCCGATGGCGATTCATCGGGATAGCCCAGTGGCGTCAAGGCGATAACGGTATATTCATCGGGAATATCAAGTATATCTTTTATTGTATCGTTTGTGAAAGCACCAAGCCAACACGTGCCAAGGCCAAGATCGGCAGCTTTCAACATCATAAAACTGAGTGCAATAGATCCGTTTACAGTGCCTCTGTTTTGTCCGCAGACCATGGGTGGTAGTTCTTTATGTGATACGATTAAAGTAGCAGGTGCCTGAGCTACCATCTCTTGCTCATGGCATGCCGAAACCAATTTTTTTCGCAAATCAGAATTTGTAACCACAGTAAAGTGCCAATCTTGCGAGTTGCGTGAGCTGGGCGCCAAGCGTCCGGCTTCCAATACGGCGTTCAACATTTCCGGGGGTATACTTTTGTCTTGATAACGACGAATGCTTCTGCGAGAATGAAGAATTTCATCAAATGTCATATTGTTTCCTCCTTAGTAGCATCAAACTGTTTTTCAGCAACCCAAACGTTTCCCGATGAAGAAATAAGGAAAAGCGACATACGGTGCCCACTAACAATCGTACGATCAAATGTGACATAGCCATTGGCATCAGGTCGAAGATAATAAAACTTCCGCTGAGCAGTAGAAGCGTAGGCTTTGCCGTCAGAAAGCGTAAAACACAAAGTATAAGAGGCAGAAGACGCCACAACGTCGGCAATGATATTTCTCTCATGATGGTGCAAATAAAGCTTATCGTCCTCTGTAGTAAGAATCGACATTTGGCGAACAGGACTGCTTTTTCTCATTGATGGGAGACCGGGCTCTAAAAAAAGTGCGATTCCTGTGTATATTTTGGTAAAAGACGCAAGTGGCAGCTCTGTTCTCACGGTGTCATCACTTGCGGCATTCGGGTCGCTCACAATAACATACTCAGCGCCGTTGCGTTTGGCAAACCCGTGGATGATGATTAAGTAACAGTTATCAACATCCTCTGAAAGCGGCAAATCGTGTATATCGTTACTTTCACCGGTCTTTTCTGTTTGAGTTTGCGAATGCACATGCACAGCGACGGCCCTACCCAGCCACACTTCCCGCCTTAAGGCAGGAATACTAGTATAAGCAAGATAGCTGGAAAAGCCATAGATACCGGCAGTAGCACATAAAAAAGATAAATTGTCATAGTTTTTTCGGGCAAAATCATAAGAGCAATGTGCTATTTCTTCCGGAAGTAAATCACGGCCATAGCGGTTTATCATCATGCATAAACCGGTCACACTGCATATTTTATTTGTCAAAAGGGGATCACGTGTGTTGCTGGAATATGCCGGCAGATGTAAAAGCTTATCGTATGCAGATAGTTTTTGCCCAATTTGCTGTGTAGCGTTGGTAGATACAGCCAATAAATAAACACGTGGACTAACAGTGGGAATTTCAGTATATAAAGAAATGCGCATCTGTACTTTATCGGCAGGTGTAACACCGTCAGCTAGGCTAAGCACATAGCCGTCTACCTGCGCGATTTCATCAGAAATCAGCTCAGGACAAGAGCGGGTGATATACGTGCCCCAAAGCCCGAAACCAAACCATTGGCTCCATACACCGCGGCTGGCAACTCTCACTTCCATTTCTACGCTGGTGCCTTTAGGTGTGTCTACGTTCCAGCTGGGAATAAGACCGAAAAATCCCTCACAAGAAAAGGATACAGAGGTATAAGTGCCGTGGTCAACATATTCACCGGCATGTCGCCCCAGTTGAACACATCCTGACTCAACAGCAGCATTCTCAAAATAACCGGGCGCGAAATCAGTCACACGGCGTAAAACAAAAAATCGACCGGCCATCTTGCGCCCTCCTTCACAGTTTGTTATGCTATAAATTAGAATAAATAATTATACTCTCTTATTTTAGTCTAAAACAGTGTGCAAAACATGTCAAGCAAACAAGTATGAATAAACAATAAAATCGTTAAAAGTGTGACAGAAAGGAAGGGGATTAAAATTAACAGTACACATAAAAAAGTGGATAAAAAGCCGATTGAAGTGGATTTTTTCAAACATTTTCAGTTTTCGGGTGCGTTATGCACAAACAAAAAAGGAGATTTATGCTTTAGAACAAAAAAAGCCAATCTTGAAAAAAATAGTTACGACACCAAATGGTGGGTGTATAAAAATAAAAAATTAAAACACATTTCTTTACCGAAATCTATAAATCGTGTTGCATGGTATAACGAGGATTCTTTGCTATTGATGGGATGTGGAGGAAAAAAGGAAAAAATCATGGCAAGCAAAGGTATGCCATATACAGATTTTTATAGGTATGATATTTCAAAAAAATCAAAACCGGAATTTTTATTTTCTGTTTCTATGGATGTTGAAGACATAGCGGTGTTGCCAAACGGAAAAATAATATTTATGGCATGTTGGGACCCTGTAGTAGAAGAAGCGTTAAAAAATGCAAAATATGATACAAAAAAAGCTGCGGATAAAATAGAAAAAACTTTAGCCTGCACAGAAGTAGTTAGCCTGCCTTTTTGGGAAAACGGTGGTAGCTACATCAAAAGCACACTACGTAGGATATATGTGTGGGAGAAAAAGTCGCTTAGAGCGATTACAGATATAAACACGCAAGTGCTGGATATGTGGCCGGCACAAAGCGGTGAAGGTGTGTTTTTTTCGGCCCAAGAAAAGCAAGTGCTGATGACACCTAATGAGCGGCTTTGGTGGTGGGAAGAAAAAAGCGATGCACTTTCAGATTGCACACCATCAGATGATTTCAGAATTAGCTGGGTGGCGGTGATGCAAGACACAAGTGCACTGGTGGCCGCAACTACCATGAAAGAGTATGGCTTGTGTCAAAATCCTGCGTTTTACAAGCTTAGTGCAGATAGAAAAAGCTGGGAGTGCCTTTATGAAGGTGGCGCATATAGCGCAGGATCATCTGCTTCAACAGATCTTTCCATGGCGGCCCAGATGCGCCCATTTGCTGTGGGAAATAATGTTTATTGGAGCAGTACAGTGAATCAGCAAAGCATGCTTATGTGTATTGACGCAAATAATGGAAAGATACATCCCGTGGCAGAAGAATTTTGCGTGGTGCATGAACTGGCAAATGCAGGGAATAAGGGTATTTATATCTCGGCGATGAAAGACCAGCACGGTGTTGAGATTTACACAGTGGAAAATAGCAAAGTGAAAAAACAAATCACGTCATTTAACACAGAGGTGGAAAAAAAGTTTAAAATAAGAAAACCAATACCGCTAAGTGTAGGATTAGATGATAAAGAAATTCGTGGGTTTGTATTATTGCCTAAAACCGGTAAAAAGAAAATACCTGCTATTTTGGATGTTCATGGCGGGCCTAAAACCGTATACAGTGCGGCTTTGTTTCATGAAATGCAGTACTGGGCAGAGTGTGGATTTGCTGTGATATATTGCAACCCACGTGGCAGTTGCGGACGTGGAGATGCCTTTGCCGACATACGAAAAGACTATGGCGGCAAGGACGCTGATGATGTTTTGGCTTTTTTAGACGAGGCTATAAAAACATACCCGCAGATAGACAAAAAGCGCATAGGGATAACAGGCGGAAGTTACGGTGGGTTTATGACAAATTGGCTTATTGGTCATACACATCGTTTTGCGGCAGCGGCCAGCCAGCGCAGTATAGCCAACTGGGACACTATGTCGCTGATTAGCGATATAGGCCATTATTTCACAAAAGATCAAGCAGGAGGAGATATCTGGAGTGGGGCAGAAGAGCTGAGAAGACAAAGCCCGATACATTCAGCTCAAAACATAAAAACACCCACACTTTTTATCCATTCGGATGAAGACTATAGGTGTCCGCTACCCGAAGGTATGCAGATGGCGGCATCGCTTATGTATTTTGGCATACCTACAAAGTTATGTATATTCCACGGTGAGAACCATGAACTGTCCCGCAGTGGAAAGCCACAAAACCGCATAAAGCGGCTGAGAGAAATTACACAATGGTTTTATAAATATTTGAAGCCATAAACGCAAAAAAAACACTGTGCCAAAAATAAGATTGGTACAGTGTTTTTTGATTGTTGATAAGGTTAGGCACTGGCAAAAGCCAGCTTTGCCGAGAATTTCTTTTTGATGCGTAACAGAGAATATAAACGAGAAACTTCCATAATAGCACATAATTTATCGGCCATACAAACAACAAAACTTTCTTTATGGCGAGGTAGTGGTCTGGTCACAGGCCACATATGCTTTACTATGATGTCTTCTTCCAGTTCAGATAAAGTGTATTTGCGCTGTGCGTTATCAAGAGCGCTGTGTGGGTGATGCCAAAGGCGTTTTGCACCCATTGATTTATCTTCGAAGAAAAAGTCGTGTAGCAAACCGGCACGAGCAGCAGCTACATGATCAAGTTTTAGACGCTGACAGATCAAAAAGCTCATATAAGCCACATAAAGGCTGTGGTCTAAACGGTTCATGGACTTGCCATGATGTTCTTCATCCCCAAGGAGTAGCACCTCGGGGTCGGCTAAAATGTCTGAGACAATATCCTCAAAGTCTTCGCGAGTTTCGGTCTTCCACATAGATGAATTGCTCCTTATTGTATATGCACAAGGCCGGCATATACAAGCTTACAAAAGGTAAAACGTACGAATAAAAACAAAGGCTTTTATCTAGTCGGATAAGTACACAAAGTATACCTTAAAACGACAAAAAGCGATATAGACAAACTGGCAGAAGTTTTTTCAACAATTAAAGAATAATATGCGAAAAGTCAACAAAATTATTCAAATTCCGCAGCTTTTTGACGAACCATCTCTGCAGTGGGATATTCATCGAGTGATGTAAGAGGCAGTTCTAGTATAATCAAGGAAAGAATCAAGTTTTCCAAGTGAGAGTTTTTCCATCGCATGACACGGATGGCATCTCGTGCAAGGGAAATAGCGCGGCCTGCATCATAGGTATACTCCTGCATATAGGCATCTTTGGCAGAAATAAAAGCATATAGCCTGTCGGATTCATTTCTTACTTCAGGTATTACTTCACTAAGTATAGTGGCGATATGTTCACGCTGCTCTATACCCAAAGGAAATATGCGATTTTTGAAATCTCGTTCCTCTCTTTCCAATTGCTCTCTACTCACAAATGGAAATCCATGGAAGATGGACTTGTAGCCACTCATAAAAAAACTCCTTTTGATTTACCTATGGTTATAGTATACAATATAAGGGTGTAAAAAGTATGATATGCTGAAATAATATAAATTACTATTTCAATTGCTTATAAGGGTGGAAACTATGATAAACAACAACCAAGTTCCAATACTCGATTGGCTACCTTGTCATAATAATGCAGCGCATAAAGGCGTGCTGGGTAGGCTGGGCATATTATGTGGCAGCAGCCAATATCGTGGCGCGGCAGTTTTGTGTGCCGAAGCAGCTTTGAGGTGCGGTGCAGGAATGGTGCAACTGGCATCTGTGGAAGCTGTGTGTAGCGCAGTGGCAATAAAGTTGCCGGTGTGTACGTTTTTGCCAATTCCTGAAAATGAAACAGGCGGTATTGATAAAAAAGGCGCCAAAATGCTTTTGGAAGAAAACCCAAAGGCCATCGTGGCGGGATGTGGGCTTGGCAACACTCAAGATACAGCGCATATGATAGAAACACTACTGGAAAATGATAGTATACCGCTGGTATTGGACGCAGATGCGTTGAACGTGTTGTCCGGCAACATATTAAAATGCCAAAATGAAGGCCAAGAAGAAACAGCAAAAGCGCTGAAAGAAAAATTAAGCAAAAGAAAAACGACAACAATCATTACTCCGCACATAGGTGAAATGGCAAGGTTGTGTCAATGCACGACGGCAAAAGTGGCTGAAAACCAGCAAGAAATAGCCGAAAAGTACGCAAAAGAATATGGGTGTATTGTGGTACTGAAAAGTTATCGAACAGTGGTAGCGTTTCCACAAAAACAAACATTTATTCATGACGAGGGTGGAAATCCGGGACTCGCAAAAGCCGGCAGCGGCGATGTGCTGGCAGGTGTTATTAGCTCGTTGTTGTCACAAGGTGTTTCGGCGGATAAGGCGGCAATATTAGGTGTTTGGCTTCATGCAAAAGCCGGGCGCAGACTTTTTAAAAAAATTGGTACAGCAGGCATGTTGCCGCAAGATATACCGATGGAAATAGCAAAAGTGATAAAAAAACTGCATAGAAAACAAAATGAAACATAAACTAGCCAAACGAAAGCCCTACAGGGCAATGATCGCTTCCGGTGATATCGGCATATATCATGCTATCTTGCACATTCGACATAAGACGGTTTGAAACAATCCAGTAGTCTATACGCCAGCCGGTGTTGTTTGCTCTGGCGTTACCACGATAGCTCCACCAGCTGTAGGCGCCGGTTTTGTCGGGATAAAGTGCGCGAAAGGTGTCGGTGAAGCCACAAGATAAAAGTTCGTTCATTTTTCCACGTTCTTCATCGCTGAATCCGGCCTGACCACGATTAGGGCCGGGATTTTTTAAGTCGATTTCGTTGTGGGCTACGTTTAGGTCTCCGCAATAAATCACCGGTTTTTTTGCATCAAGTGCTATTAAATAATCGCGCAAATCGTCCTCCCACTGCATCCTGTAGTCGATACGGTTCAGCCCGGATTGTGCATTTGGAGTGTACACGTTTACGAGATAAAAATCGTCATACTCTGCGGTGATGGCTCTGCCTTCGTCGTTGTGTTTATCGTCAAATCCAAGGTGGTACGACACCGAAATAGGCTCTTTTTTGGTAAAAATAGCCGTGCCTGAATACCCTTTGCGCACAGCCGAGTTCCAATATTGGTGATAGCCTTTTGGAGTATAGTCGGCCTGATCGGGTTGCATTTTGCTTTCTTGAATACAAAAAATATCTGCGTCTATTTCAGAAAAAAATGCATCAAACCCTTTTTTAAGTACTGCACGAAACCCATTGACGTTCCAGCTGACAAAAAGCATAAAATCCTCCTTGAAATCATAACTTGTTCATTAAATAATGGTAAAATAATATTAAAGTTGGGTGAAAAAATGTATAATTGCTTGCACAGAATAAAAAAGAAAGGTACACTTAACACTGAATGTGTATATTTTGGTAAAGACCGATTATAAATTCAGTAAGTTTAGTATACCAAAACAATGAATGAAAATCTAATGAATTTGTATTCAAAAACACTAAAAGTTAAAGATAAATAGCAAATTTGCTAAGGAGGCTGATTAAATTGTCAAATAAAGTTATGAGTGAGATGTTTAGCAATAAACCGCCTAAAATTCGTTTGATAGGACTTGATTTAGATAAAACAGCGTTGAACAGTGATAAAGAGATTACTCCGCGTGTACACAATGCGATTGTAAATGCTATTGAGGCTGGGATACAGGTTTTGCCGGCTACAGGACGCGCCAAGAGAGGTGTGCCAAAAGCATTTTTAGATATTCCGGGTGTGCAATATGCCTTGACTGCTAATGGAGCAAATGTGTATAACGTGATAACAGGCGAGAGCTTTTTATCAGATTGCTTTACAAGAGAAGATGCGCTTAAGCTATTGGATTTGTGTGAGATGCACAATATTTTAGCTTGCATTTTTCTTGATGGCGAAGTATATTCTAACCCTGTTGACTTAGAATGGGTGGCAAAAAACCATGGAGAAAAACAAGCGAAATATATGAAAGACAGCCGTGATTTTGTGCCGGATGTCCGCAAGCTTATTATTGAGAGCGAAAACTTGGTGGAAAAATATTCGCTAGTGTTTTTTGATCTGCAAAAAAGAGAGCAAGCTAAAGAAATTTTCAGAAACAGTGGATTGTGCAGCGTCACATGGTCTTTGCCGGACAACCTGGAGCTAAACACGTTAACGGCGAATAAGGGCAACGCTTTGCTAGAGCTTGGCAAGGCGCTTGGGGTGCCAAAAGAGGAAATAATGGCTGTGGGCGACAGCACAAATGATCTGGAGATGCTAAAAGCTGTGGGATATGCTGTGGGCATGGCGAATAGTCATCCTGATGTATTGGAAGTGGTGGACGATGTGACGACTACTTCTGACGAAGACGGTGTGGCGCTTGTTATCGAGGCCGTTATGCCTAAGAAATAGAGGAAGTGAACATGGCAAACAATATGCTAAAAAATATACGGATGATAGGTCTTGATTTGGACGACACTACCCTAAACAGCAAAAAACAAATGTCACAAAGGGTGCAAAATTCTATAAAAAACGCCATAGATGCAGAGATTATCGTGTTGCCAATTACCGGTCGTCCATACAGTGCATTGCCGGCAGAGTTTATAGACATACCGGGTGTGTCGTACGCGGTGTGTTCAAACGGCGCGGTTGTGTACGACTTGAAAAATAACACAGTCATGTCACAAAGTGGGTTCAGTAAAGAGAATGCCTTTAAGATAGTGGAAATTTGTAAAGAGCATAATATAGTTGTATCGGTGTTTATAGAAAACGATGTGTATAGCGAGTGTGGATTAGACTATGATGCACTTTCGCGTGTATACGATCCGGTTTTACTGCAATATTTCAAAAAAAGTCGTTTGATAGTAAAAAACCTAAGAGAATTCATTGAAAACAGTGAAAGCATCATACAAAAATTCACACTTTTGTTTTACGATCCATCCATCAGAGATGCAATACATCGCATGCTTGAAGAAACGGGGCTTTGCGAGGTGACATCTTCGCTGAAAAATAACCTAGAGCTGAATGCACCCGGTGTCAATAAGGGTGCAGCCTTGCTGGAACTGGGCAAAAGCCTGGGAATAAGCCAGCCGGAAATAATGGCTATGGGGGATAGCTCAAACGATCTTGAGATGATACGTGCGGTAGGATATGGTGTGGCCATGGGCAACGCATGTGAAGACTTGATAAAAATAGCTAAACATGTGACAAGCACAGCAGACCAAGACGGAGTGGCTGTGGTTATTGAAAAAGTGCTGGAATCTAAAGCATAGTAGTATATTGCTTTGTGTAATTTGAGAAGAAAAGGTGAAGTAAATGTTTGAAAATAAGCCGGATAATATACGTATGATAGGTCTTGACTTGGACGGCACTACCTTGAACGGAGATGGAAAAGTAACGCCGAGAGTATATGCGGCTATAGAAAATGCTATCAAAAAAGGTATAGTTGTTTTACCGGTAACAGGGCGCAGTGTGCCTCAAATTCCCGAAGATATAAAAAAAATAAACGGCATGAAGTATGTAGTGACTGTAAACGGCGCAAAAGTGACGGACATACAAAACAATACTGTGATATATGAAGACTGCTTTAAAAAAGAAGATGCATTACGTATTTTGGAAATTTGTGAAGAAAAAGGCATCATGAGAGCGATATTGTTAGAGGATCAGTTCTATTTTTCGAAGCTTGATAAAGAAGGTCTTGAAAAAGTTTATGGCAGAAAACTGATGGAAATGTTTGACTTACATATAGCGCCTGTCAGCGATTTACGCAAACTTGTCACAGAAAGCACACATGGTGTTGGAAAAATAGAGTTAATGTTTTTAGATAAGGATTTTCGCGAAGAAATAAGAGAATATCCTTTTGGATGTGCTGTGAGCTCATCGTTTAAAATGAACTTAGAACTGAACACAAAAACTGCTAATAAAGGTGCGGCGTTGCTAGCTCTTGCAAAAAAACTGGGGATAAAAAAAGAAGAAGTGATGGCTATAGGCGACAATACAAACGACATTGAGATGTTGAAAGCCGTAGGGTATAGCGTAGCAATGGAAAATGCAGTGCCAGAGCTGAAAGAATTGGCAGACGCTATCACTACATCGCACACTGAAGACGGCGTGGCAGTAGCAATTGAAGCAGTGGCCGGCGTGTAAAATATAAAAACCTTGCAACAAAATGAGAAACAGTATATAATATATCGGTATAGTTTGATTTATGTTAGGTAATTAATTGGGCCAAAAAAGGAGCGTTGTTTTAAATTGAAAAAATGGATATCTTTATTGCTTACCCTAATATTGGTGTTTTCGATGACCGGGTGCGTAGGCAATGCATATGAAAATGTAGGAACCATCAATGGGGTGGATATTTCTTCGGGGCTATATCTTATGATGCAGTACGTGGCATATTCTGAAGCAGAATCAGAACTTGGTGTGACAGATATGAGCCTATCCAGAGATGAAATAGATGGCCAAAGTGCAGGCGACTGGATTTCAGCAGAGACTGAAAAAAATCTAAGCCGCTATGTTGCAGTGCGTGAGTTGGCGCGTGAGCATGACATAGTGGAAGTAGACACGGCAGGCCAAAACAGTATAGATCAACTTATGGAATACTGGCCATATTTGGAAGAACTGTATTGGGAAAATGGCATCTCTCAAGACACGGTATTGCGTGCATATACTTCAGAAGAGCTAGCACGCATGGTGTTTGAGAAAATGTATGGCGAAGGCGGCGAGATGGAAGTGGCGCAGGACGAGCTGCAGGCAGAGTATGCCGAGCAATATGCACATATAAATGTAATTTCTATTCCAACAACCGCTGAAGACGGAACAACAGATGTGCAAGAAGAACTTTTGGCTGAAGTTGACAAGTTGGTGGAAGTGCTGGAAGGCGGCAAAACACTGGAAGAAGTAGCGGCTGAAGACATCACGCCACTTTATGATATGTTGGGTCGTGATACATATAATGAAGATGCAGGACAAGACAATATTTATGACTCGTACATTGAATACGATCAAGAGGAATTCGATGTGTATACCGAAGAGTTTTTGCATTACTTAAAAGGTCTGGAAGTGGGAGACTTTGGCGCATACAACATGGGTAGCACAGTTATTTTGTATGAAGTGATTCCTACGTTTGTTGACCAGGAAGAGTATGACAGCATGTTCTCAACAGTGTTATCACAGCTGAGAAGCGAAGAATATGAAGCATATCTGGAAAGTATTTATAGTCAATATGAAATGGACTGGAAGTTTGGTGCTCGTTGGTACCACAGTACCTCTAAAATTGTGTAAAACTTAAAAGTGTGATTGCCATTTTCTTCTACAGAAAAAGAGGAAAATGGCAATTTTTACTTCTTCACAAAAACTTCACTCGTATTACAAATGACAAACATATGCAAGTTGTAGTATAATATCTACAAAAGATACTGTTTTTTTCAGCGGCCTAGGGTACATAATAGGGGTAAAAAGCAGGTTAAGGAGAATAGAATGAATAATACTCCCAAAAATCCACAGAAATCATTTTTGATTTATGTCATTATCGCGCTTGTGATGATGGCGGTTTTTCAGTTTTTGGTCCTTCCTAATGTGACGGAACCACAAATTGAAGAAGTGAGTTATTCTGAGTTTTTGGACATGTTGAATGAAGGAAGCATCACAAAAGTAGAAGTGAACGAAGTAGAAAGTCGCCTAAATTTCGAAGTGGGAGAAAAAGCATATTACACCGGTTTGTTTGAAGATCCGGACTTGGTAGAGCGGCTACGTGAGACTGAAACAGCCGATGGAGAACCAATAGAGTTTGGTGAAGTAGTACCTGAGCAAATGAGCTATCTAACCAGCTTGTTGTTCTCGATGATACCAACGATACTAATGTTGGGCTTGTTGTTCCTTTTGTATCGCAGCATGATGAAACGCAGCGGTGGCGATATGATGAGCTTTGGAAAGAGCAATGCTAAAGTATATGTCCAAGCGCAAACAGGAATAACGTTTGAGGATGTGGCAGGTCAAGAAGAAGCAAAAGACGCATTGACGGAGATTGTAGATTTTCTGCACAATCCAAGCAAATATGCCAGCATAGGCGCAAAAATGCCAAAAGGTGCATTGCTTGTAGGCCCACCGGGAACAGGTAAAACACTGCTTGCCAAAGCGGTTGCAGGCGAGGCTGGCGTACCATTTTTCTCTATTGCAGGTAGTGAGTTTGTGGAGATGTTCGTCGGTAGAGGTGCTGCTCGTGTACGTGATTTGTTCAAGCAAGCCAAAGAAAAATCTCCGTGTATCGTGTTTATTGATGAACTTGATACAATAGGCAAGAAGCGCGACACTGCCGGCATGGGCGGAAATGATGAACGCGAGCAAACCTTGAATCAACTGCTTAGCGAGATGGACGGATTTGACGGAAGTAGCGGTGTGGTAATTTTAGCGGCTACAAACAGACCCGAGACTTTAGACGCGGCTTTGCTTCGTCCCGGCCGTTTCGATAGGCGCATTCCTGTAGAGCTACCTGATTTGGCAGGACGTGTGGACATTTTGAAAGTACACGCCAAAAAAGTCATAATGGATGACGATATCGACTATGATATCATTGCACGCACCACTTCAGGTGCATCAGGTGCAGACCTGGCAAATATCATCAACGAAGCGGCACTACTTGCAGTAAAAGGAAATCGTCGTATGGTTATGCAAAAAGACCTCATGGAAAGTGTAGAGGTAGTGCTAGCCGGTATGCAACGTAAAAATAAAGTAATAAGCCCGAAAGAAAAACGGATTGTGGCATATCACGAAATTGGACATGCGGTGGTGGCGGCAAAACAAACAGGAAGCGCACCGGTGACAAAAATCACTATTGTGCCACGTACCTCGGGTGCACTTGGATATACAATGCAGGTGGATGAAGAAGAGCAAAACCTGTTGTCACGGGATGATATCCTGAATAAAATAGCAACCCTTACAGGTGGGCGCAGTGCAGAAGAAGTGGTGTTTGGTAGCATCACCACAGGCGCATCTAATGATATCGAAAAGATAACAAAGATGGCACGTGGAATGGTAACACGCTACGGCATGAGTAAAGAGTTTGACATGATGGCGCTGGAAACGCAACATAATCAATACCTTGGCGGAGATGCTCAGCTGGCTTGTGGCCCGGAAACAGCGGCAAAAATCGACGCAGAAGTGCTAGAAATCATCAAAAAAGCTCACGAGAGTGCAAAGAAAATTTTGCTTGATAACAGAGAAAAACTGGATGAGCTGGCAGATTATTTGCTGGAAAAAGAAACAATAACCGGCGAAGAATTTATGGCGATTTTAAACGACGAAGATCCAAAAAAGACACAAGAAGAACCACAACCTGAGAATGAAACAAAAGATGTGGAAGGTCCAAAAGCAGAAGAAATAGAAAAACCAGAGCCCCAAAATAAAGAGCACGAAAATGAAACGGTTGAAGCCGAAAAAGCCGAAAAAGCTGAAAAAGAATAAAAAATATCCAAATAAAAAAGGCGCCTCTTAGAAAAGAGGGCCTTTTAATTTTTGCTTTACTTTTATCGCGAGCCTTGTAATAAAGACTGTAAAACGGGACGTTTCTCTATGACATATATCAAGATAAGACCTAAGAAACAACAGCTTATTACTTGACCCACACCGACGCTAAAGCCATAGCTTGCCCATGTGACAGCAAAAGATGCGCCTTCTATCGGGAAGAGATAGGCCAATTGAGCTCCCACAAAAATAGCATTTAAAATCACGGGTGGAAGGCTGGAAAGCACAGGCAAGCCACGAAAACGGATATTGCGCAATCGATAGGTTAAAATAGCGGCGATCAACGTAGCAGCAGTGCCTACCACCATATCAAGGGCAACACCGGTAATCATGTTGGCAATAAAACATCCAAGGGTTAGGCCAATGATAGCATGAGGTGAAAGAACGGCCAAAATGGTTAAAGCTTCAGCCACACGGACTTGCACAGGACCGTAAGATATAGGCGAAAACACAAGACACATGGCCACATAAACGGCTGCGATGGTAGCAATACGGACAAGTTTTTGTACAGACATAAAAATATTCCTTAGCGGTAAAATTTTACTCATAGACTCCGCCGGTGTCCATGAGGTGTATCGGCAAAAACCAAAGCCGAGCGGCCCAAAATTCATTCGATGAATGAAAAAGTGGCCTTTTGATAAATAAAAAGTACGAAAATGAATTATAACAGGTTTTTTAAAATGATACAAGTGCTAAAATGTAAAAGATGATTAACACAAAAAAGTTACAGCTTGTATCTAATGCCATCTTTATATTCTTCGTAAAGCTTGCGGTTGCGCTCGTCGCCACCGTCTTGGTTTGCGCTGTAGAATACAGGTGGATACTCCACCCCGGCCGCACGCAGTTTTTTGACTGTTTCCACCACCAGGCTGTTTACCAGTGCGGCGCCTACTACGGTGGAGGAAGGCGCCATACGCTGCGACAAACCTTCTACTTCGCACAATGCGTCGCCCGGGTCACCATGGTTGTCCAGCACGTAATCACACACCTCGAAAAGACGTTTGCCGCTATCGTGACGGCTGGTTTCGCTTTTAGAGTAGGCAATGCTTGTGAGTGCAATTGTGGTTA
>CAYJIC010000027.1:0-19543 GCA_964370155.1 uncultured Oscillospiraceae bacterium | reverse complement strand
TAAAGCTAAAGTTTTCTGTGAAGCGGCCGATATACTAGATAAGACGTGTTGCCGTATGGCATATTAGGAGGTAATGTGATGATAATTCCAACCACACAAAATATAACCCAAAACAGCTCAGTGAAAGTAAACGCCGAGGCTGAGTTCAAGCAAAAGCATGAAAGTGTTGTAGCAGCACAAGCTGAAAGAAGAGTAGACACTTTTAAAAAGCAAAATAGTATTGATGAAAGTGTGACTTATGAGCCACCAAAAAAATTAACGACGGACCAAATAGAAGCGCTTAATAGAGAAAGGGTAGAGTCCACACTGGACTTTATTACTACTGCTGTAAAGCAAAATGTTACAACACAGGCACAACAGACAACTGTTTCTCACAATGGGTTTGAAATAAGCGCAGAGTCTGCAAACTTGCTGATTGATATATTTGGTAGCATGGAGAATGCTATGCCCACACCGGCCACTACACCAGAAGGTGCGCTTGAAGATATCTCTGAGGGCGGAGCATATTCCGTCGAGTCGGTTTCAAGTAGGATTATGCTTATGGCCACATCTCTTGCCGGAGATGATCCCGAAATGTTGGCCAAGTTGCAAAATGCTGTAAAACAAGGCTTTGAGGCAGCAGGCCTTAACCTTGAAACAGGCGAGGGAATGCCTGAGATAACAATGGGTACATACCAGCATGTTATGAGGGAATTTGAAAAGCTGAAAGCAGGCGCTGAAGCGGAAGAAAAAAGCGCAGAAGAAATTATAACAGAAAGCACTCAGCCACAAGACTAAATTCAGTAATAATACCAAGCTTGACCGTATTATGGTTGAGTTTGGTATTTTTTATTGCACATATTCTAGCAGTTAGCGGATTTCAACGCAGATAAAAAAGACACTGAGTAAAACTCGGTGTCTTTTTTATCTGGCATCACGCTGGTGTGATTACTTATCGATAAAGCTATCACAATTTAATTTATATATAAAATAAAAAATGACACTGAACCCAAACGAATTGGGTCCAGCGTCACGCTGGTTGGCCTGGCAGGATTTGAACCTACGAATGCCAGAGTCAAAGTCTGGTGCCTTACCGCTTGGCGACAGGCCAACGAAAACAGAACGCTTATATAGTATATCTAATATGCGCCATAATGTCAATGAATTTTTTGTAATTTTGTTTAGGATATTAATATATACTGTAGTAACACATTAATATTTTTCGTCAATATGGGAATTTCCATATTTTCATATGGAAATTTTTGTGAATTTAGCGTATAATACTATAAATATGAACAATTTTCTTTTGCACAAAATATGTGAAAGAAGGACATGAATTTGAAAGATACCAAAAAAATGCAAGGCTTTATCGTTAGGTGCGTGTATATTGCAATTTGGGTAGGAATCATTTATGTGGTTTTACAGTATGGCATGCCGTTATTCATGCCGTTTTTGATAGCCCTTCTCATTGCAACTTTATTAAATCCACTGATAACGAAAGTAGCAGAAAAGACACCGCTGGGATATCGCTTTGCGGCAGTATTAGTGTTGATATTGGTTTATTTGATTGTAGCCGGGCTGATAGCCATTCTTGGCTCAAGGTTAGTTCTTTTAGCTATACAAGGCTTTGAAGAAATACCACAGATGTATAATACATACATCGAGCCGGCCATTCAAGATGTGATAGATTGGTTTGACGGCTTCATTTTAGGCCTTGATCCTTCGCTTCGTGTGGTTTTTGATACTGTGAACGATAACATGGCCACTATGATAGAAGATGTGGTATCATGGATTTCATCATATGCACTTGGGATTTTGTCAGGCTTTGCCACAAGTGTGCCGTGGTTTGTTGCAGGTGTGGTAATTTGCATTATATCATCGTTTTTCTTTGTGTCAGACTATCATGTCATAACAAGGTTTCTCTCGCTTCAGATACCTGAAAACGTAAAACGTATGCTGTTGATTATAAAAGACTTCGCCATAAACGTGTTATTGAAATTTGCCAGAGCCTATTGTATTTTGCTTTCTATTACGTTTATAGAAGTGTCTATTGGTCTGTTGATACTGGGCGTACCCAATGTGTTCTTGATTGCGTTTATCACTGCAATTGTGGACATTGTACCTGTTTTCGGCACAGGTACGATAATGATTCCGTGGGCGCTATATTCGCTTTTTAGCGGGAACTATTTTTTAGGCATAGGCCTATTGATATTATATGCTGTTATTGCGATTGTTCGGCAGTTCTTAGAACCCAGAGTAGTGGGCCACCAAATCAGCCTTTATCCACTGCTTACTTTGATTTCAATGTTTATAGGTGCAAGATTATTTGGATTTTGGGGATTGTTTGGTTTACCGGTAGCTATTACTATTGTTTTGCACCTGAACAGAATAGGTGAAATCTCTATTTTAGTTCGTGAAGATGAAAAAACGCTACATGATAAATAATATTTGTGGTAAGAGAAAATAGGAGGCACGATGCATGGATGTTATTTCTATTGTAGTACCATGTTATAACGAAGAAAAAGCGCTGCCAATTTTTTATGGCATGGTATGCGATATAGTGGACAATATGCCTGGAGTAAAGTTTGAACTGGTTTTGGTGAACGATGGCTCAAGCGACGATACAGCAGAGGTGATGAAAAATCTAGCTGAAAAAGATGCAAGGGTAAAGTATCTGTCTTTTTCACGCAACTTTGGAAAAGAAGCGGCCATGCTGGCAGGGTTTGAACATGCAAGTGGGAATTATGTCACCATTATGGACGCAGATGGCCAAGACCCGCCTTCAATGCTACCGGCAATGTATGAAGATATTAAAAATGGCGAGTATGACTGTGTGGCCACAAGGCGTGTCACAAGAAAAGGCGAGCCGCCAATTCGCAGTTTTTTTGCCCGAGCGTTTTACAAGCTTATAAATAAAATTTCTAAAACTGAGATTGTGGACGGTGCGCGTGATTTTCGCATGATGAGTCGCAGAATGATGGATGCAATCTTAGAAATGAGCGAGTATAATAGATTTTCAAAAGGTATTTTCAGCTGGGTGGGATTTTCCACAAAATGGCTGGAATATGAAAATGTAGAAAGGGTGGCCGGCGAGACAAAATGGAGCTTTTGGCGCTTGTTTTTATACTCCATTGATGGGATTGTAGCTTTTTCTACGGCACCATTAGCTGTTTCATCGTTTGCGGGTTTCTTTTTCTGCTTGGTGGCGTTCGTGTTTACGGTGGTGGTGGTGGTGCGCCGGTTGCTTTTTTATGAGCCCGTCACCGGCTGGGCGTCGCAGGTAGCTATTATGCTGTTTGCGTTTGGAATACAGCTTTTCTGTATTGGTGTTTTGGGGCAATATTTGGCCAAAACATATCTAGAGACAAAACGTCGCCCGCAATATATCTTGAAAGATAGTAATATCTCAAAAAGAGAAAAGGATGTAAAGTGAGGATATTAGCACCTTATGGAAAAACGCGTGCTTAAAACTGATATACAAAACATATCTCCTGTGCGGATAGGTGCCGCGCTGGGTGCAGTTTTCTTTTTTGCAGTATATGGATTTTCGTCGCTAGCCGTGACAAACGATGTATGGCTACGCGGCGGAGTGGTAGAAATGGATACGGTACAGCACTATGCAGGATGGTTGCTATACAGAGACGCGCCATGGACCTTTCCTATAGGCGTATCAGAATATATAAACTATCCTGCTGGTGGATATGTGGGATTCACTGATTCTATTCCGATATTTGCAGTGTTATTTAAGATATTAAGCCCGATATTACCGGAAACGTTTCAATATTTTGGGCTTTGGGCTTTTTTGTGCTGTATGCTACAAGGCACGTCGGCGTCTTTGCTTTTAGGGCTTTTTACAGATAACAGAATAAAAAATGCAGCACTTAGCATGGTGTTTATTACGGCACCAATATTTTTAGACAGACTGTTTCGTCACGGAGCGTTAAGTGCACAGTGGCTGATATTGTTTGCGTTGTACTTGTATATAAAACATCGACGCACAGGTAAGTTCTATGTATGGGGATTTGTGGTTATTTGTAGCCTCTCTATGGTAATTCACCCATATTTCATTCCCATGGTATTTGCTATATTATTAGCATTACTTGCTGAAAACGCTATGGTGCATAAAAAAATAAAACAACCCATTATAATGATGGGGGTATGCTTGTTGTCAACAGTTATAATTGGGTTTATATTTGGCGCATTTTCTTCTGGCTCATCGGCAGGTAGCACAACATACGGTTTTTTCTCGATGAACTTAAACGCTTTGTTTAATCCAATAACAAAAGACGGCGATTATAGTTTGTTCCTTCCATCGCAAAATCAAGTACTTGGAAATATTGATGGATTCAATTATTTGGGTTTTGGTATTTTACTGCTGATACCTTTCATGGTGGTGGATTTAATATGGCGCAAAAAAGGCATGGAGATAATCTCTTGCGCTAAACGTCATTGGATGCTTTTGATAGTGTTACTGTGCTTGGCGGTGTTTGCTGTGTCGAATCAGATAACAGCTAATGGAAGAATACTAGCTTATGTGCCGTTGCCACAGCTTATAATACAGTTTGCCACTATATTTAGGTCTTCAGGGCGCCTTTTTTATCCTGTGTGGTACACTATAGCGCTGGTGTGTTGTGTATATCTATTGCGCCGGTTTAGCGGGAAGTGGAAGGAAATAGTAATATATGCTTTTGTGGCTGTACAGCTGGTGGACCTTACACCTGCTTTGCAAATTAAAATGGAAACATTTCGCCCATATACTGCGATTATGCCGTCGCCACTGGATAGCGAATTTTGGCAGCTGGCCAAGAGTTATGACACAATAGCCTCTTTAGACACCGAAGTGTTGCCACAAGGCATCCACCTGGCACTGTATGCGGCCGATAATGGCATGACAACAGACGATACCTTTGCCGCAAGATTTGATATGGATATGCGAAAAGTCCAAATTGATACCCATGTGTCAAATCTTACAAGTGGCGATTTTGATGAAAATACTTTGTATATAACAGGAAATGAAACAACGTTTTTAAACCTTGCCGAGGCGCTGCAAGATAGCATGTACTGCGCTCAAATTGACGAAGAATGGTATGTTTTTGCGCCGTATACCGATGTGATGACAGGTTATAACGGTGTGGATGCACAGCTGATAGACACATATCCACTAGAGATATCAAACTACAGCGATGCTTTGTGGGAAGAAGGCGTACTTAAAAGTGATAATAGGATAGTTTGCTTTGTGGACTCGGTTTTTGCACGCGAGAAAATAGACGATGCGATTGCATTTTCAGCAAACGGAAACAGATATGAAATATTGGAAATAGACTATGGGGATGTAGGGTGGATATTGGTGACACTGGATGTAGGGGACGCAGGAGTTTTACGCGGTCAGTCCCTGACACCGGTGTTTGCGGAGGAAGACTAATGAGAACGCTATATTATACCAAGGTAAAAGAGATGCGGCTGGATAAATTTTTGACAGAGTCATATCCGGCTGTAGGCCTTGGTGTGTTACACAAGTCACTCAGGCAAAATAAAATTAAGGTAAATGGTAAAAAAATGCTGTTTTCCACTCGATTGAAAAAAGGTGACGAAGTAAGGCTGTATTTGCCTGAAGAAGCATTTCTGCCTAAAAATAAATCCGGGCTAGTGGATGTTTTATATGAAGACGATAATATCATTGCAATAAATAAGCCAGCAGGACTGGTGACTATAGGACAAGAGGACGATGAAGACAGCCTTTTGATGCATACAAAACAATATTTAATAGAGAGCGGTAAGTTGCACCAAGCGCGTGATTTAGCGCCTTGCCACAGGCTGGATACCGGTACTTCCGGAGTAGTATTGATGGCGAAAAATGCAAATACAGAAGAGTTTATAGTGGATCTGATGCACAAAAAGCTGCTAAAAAAAACATACATCGGTGCTGTGTTTGGGCATCCGTCTCCACAAAGTGCTACTGTAGACGCGTGGCTTTTGAAAAATCAAAGCACGTCTACGGTGAAAGTGATAAAAAACAAGGCGAAAGGTGCAAAATCTATAAGAACAGGCTATGATACACTTGCAATAAGCGGAAGATTAGCTTTGCTGGAAATCACGCTGCATACGGGCAGAACCCACCAAATAAGGGCGCATATGGCAGAAATGGGCACGCCTATACTGGGTGACTCAAAATATGGAAACCTTGCAATAAACAGAGAGCTGCGGTGTAAATATCAGTGTCTTTGTGCGCATACAATCTGCTTTCCGGTGATCGAAGATAAATATTATGACGAATATAGTAAACTGAGAATAACAGCTCCAGCACCGTGGTATGACGTCCAAATAAGAAACAATGAGTTATTTTAAAAGATTATCATACTTATGGTATAGAAAATAATGATGTAAAATTAAAAAGCATTGAGCCTAATGTTAAGGTTCAATGCTTTTTTATTATTTAAATTATATTATCAAAACAAAATATCGCTTATCCATATGGCGAGTATCAATGAAACAGGGGTTAATAAAGTGCCCAAAACAATACAGCGAGTGGTAAAAGAAATATCCTTGTTATATTCTTGGGCAAAAATCACGTTATTTGTGGCGGCAGGCATGCTGGACAGCACCAATGCAACGGATGGCACAATACCCTCAAGGCCGATAAACCACATTATAAGAGCGATCACGCCTGGGATGAGAAACTGGCGAATAAGTGCCAATATCCAGGCCCATTTCTCACGAATAATATCTATAATGTTGATTTTGGCCAAAGATGCACCTATAATAATCATGGCCAATGGGGTGGTCATGTTACCAACTTGCGCAAAAGAATCGACTAAAACTGTAGGCAACGTTAGCGGGGTAAAGAAAATAATTGTAGCTAAAATCCCGGATATCACCATGGGAGACTTTAAAATAGATAAAGCGGAGGTTTTTTGTCCTAAAATATGAATGCCCACCGTGAACGCAAATAAGTTGAATGTGATGGTAAATACAACTGCTGATAAAACACCTTCGCCACCAAAAAGCTCTTGCGCAATGGGGATACCCATGAAACCAACATTACCAAGGGTGAGCATGTTGGTAAACATATTTTTGTTATCAAGTGACATAGATAGCTTGCGAGTGAAAAGATAAGAGCCCGCATACATAACCACATGATATAAAACAGCAATAAGGGTGGTGATGAAAAGGCGTGAAGAGATATCGGTGCTATATTCTTGGTGGGCAGCAACAATAATATTGAGAGGAAGTACTATCTGAACCAAAATACGCGACAGCTTTTTTTGGAAGTCTTCGTTTATAAATCCTTTGCGTGAAAGGAAAAAACCAATAAAAGAAAGAAATAGTAGCTTAAACAATAGTCCGAAAACAATATCAAACGGCAAAACATACCTCCGACAGAATGATAGACGGGTGATTAATAATCATATTAAAAGTGCACAGATGCACATTAATGAGCTCTTGGCGGTGGAAAAAGAGCGTTTTCAGCGAGTTCCTGCAACCGACGCAAGTATACAGTGCGAAGAATATAGTGCTCGTCGTCAAACTCTTTCAGCTCATCTTCATTTAAACGACTTAAAAACTCATCATACGTTATGATGCCCAAAAGACCGATGCTGGCACTCATTATCTCTACATAACAAAGGGAAGGAAATGGAACCGAGAAGGGATTAGGCCCGTATGGCAGAAATGGCTTTTTGGGAATGATGGTGATATCGCCTTCATGTAAAGTATAAAAAGCACAAGGTTCTTTGTGTTCGTTATAGCATAAAAACGGCTTCATATATACATAATCTACTGCTTGCGTTTCTGAAAGCCATGCCGCAAAAAAACGCTCAGCATGCTCGGGTGGTGCGCTTGCCATGCGCTTGCACAAGGTAGCAGGAACTTTCAAAGGATACTTTATGCCGCTGACTGAAAAATCGTCGTGTACAGTGGCATAACTTTTCAGCACTTCGGCATTGTGCTGGGCAATATGAGGATACAACACAAAAAGCCCAGCCCTAGAAATGCGTTCGCCTCTACTATCTTCTACAGTGTCAGCTTCTAAATAATGTGCTAATGTACCGGCAAAAGAAAACATGTCCTGCAAATCATCTTTTGTGGTTGGCAAAGGAATGATAAGCTCATATGAGGAGAATTTTTTGCCAACAAACAAATAGAAGCCACGCCCCAAAGCGGTGTTTAAACCGTGTAACATATAAGATGCTTCATGGTTGTCATCGGGTTTTTGTGGTGTGGGTTCGAACCCGAAGAAAGGCCCAATTCCGCCAATGCGAAAAGAGCCGCCAAATTGCTTTTGCAGCTGTGCGAAAGTAAGGCTATGCTTAAATAATCCGTTTTTTTGATGAATTAATAAACGATATGTCATGGCAAATCCTTTTTTTGACAAACACACATAATTAAATAGTATACTAAGTATATCATAATTTATGTGTATGGGAAAGTACTGGTTTTGATACACTATGATTCATCCAATATCTTAAGCACATCTGTTGGTGTTTTAAGATAATATTTTCCGGGCAATGGTTCTCTTTCGACACCCGCAATTTCACCCCAACCGGCCACAGCAAAATCACAACCTACTGTTTTAGCACATGTTGAATCGCTCATGCTATCTCCGATAAACAGTACTTCTTCTTTTGAAAACTGTGTTTTTTCCAGAAACAACAGCAGCGAGTCCGGTGCAGGTTTTGGGTTTTCTACTAAATCTTCGGTGATGCGTAGTGAAAACAAATCCCATGTACTATCGTTGGAGTTTTTTATAATGCGTTCAAGTGAATCTGTCGTACGAGAAGTGTTTATACCTAAATAATACCCTTTATCTTTTATCATTTGCAATATTTCAGCCACTCCCTCAAATAAATCTGTGGGGAACCCATTTTTGCTCATCACTTGTTGCAAATGCCATTTTATCAAGCCGTGCTCATGCGGCGGTATGTCTAAATATTCCCACATCATGTCGCCTGTCATTGCATAGCAGGGTGTGAATTCTTCATACGACATGCTGGGTCGTTGTGGATACATTTGATGATATGCACGCTGCAATGTACCAATAAAATGTCTAGTGTCTATCAGCGTTCCATCCACATCAAACACAACTGCTTTATATTTCATTTTAAGCATCCTTTCATATTGACAGTTCATAATGTCCGCACAAAAGTATATCATATAAAAGCTTTTTTGCCAATTGATTTTACTTTAAAATATAGCTACAATTATGTTTGCATTTTAACGCGAAAGAGATATAATAAAACCGAAATGACACGCTACACCCAACACAATTAAGGAGACATTTACTTATCATGAAAATCATTGAGGCTAAAGACATAACTGAGGCAGTGCGTCGCCTATGTATGAAAGCTAATTATGACTTGCCGTCGTCTGTTGCAAACTGTTTGAAAAATTGCCAGACTGCCGAATCTTGGCCTGTGGCAAAAGATGTACTTTTCAATATCTGTCAAAACTTCGAGTTGGCAAAAGAACGCCGAGTACCTATTTGTCAAGATACCGGCATGGCTTGCGTTTTTTTAGAAATTGGCCAAGATGTGCACATTGACGGGAATTTGATGCAAGCTGTAAATGAAGGAGTGCGCTGTGGATATGCCGACGGATATCTTAGATGCAGTGTGGTGGGTGATCCTTTACATCGTGTGAACACCAAAGACAACACACCCGCTATGCTGTATACCGAGCTGGTAGAAGGTGATAGCCTTACGATAACTGTGGCTCCAAAAGGATTTGGTAGTGAGAACATGAGCGCTATCTCTATGCTTCGTCCATCCGACGGTGTAGATGGTGTTGTTGACTTTGTACTGCAAACAGTGGAAAAAGCCGGGCCAAACCCATGCCCTCCAATAGTGGTAGGCGTTGGCATAGGCGGCACATTCGACAAAGCTGCATTAATATCAAAAAAAGCTCTTCTGCGTGAAATAGGCGTGAAAAATCCAAATCCGTTTTACGCAGAACTTGAAAACACACTACTGGATAAAATAAACTCTTTGGGCATCGGCCCTCAGGGTTTTGGTGGCGCAACTACTGCGTTGTCTGTGGCTATAGAAACTCTGCCCACGCACATTGCCGGCCTGCCTTGCGCCGTAAATATTAACTGCCACGTTTCTCGTCACGCACAGGAGGTGCTGTAGCATGGAAAAACACATTATGCTCCCTATGACAAAAGAAGTTGCCGCTTCTTTACGGTGTGGTGATATGGTAAAGTTTTCCGGCGTGATGTACACAGCCCGTGATGCCGCGCATCAGCGCATGATAGCCCAGCTGCAGGAAGGCACTGATCTACCAATTGATATTAGCGACGCTGTAATCTACTATGTTGGCCCAACTCCACCAAAACCCGGAAAAGTAATAGGCAGCGCCGGACCAACCACCAGTTATCGTATGGATTCATATGCTCCACAGCTGTTAAAGCTGGGCCTGCGCGGCATGATAGGCAAAGGACATCGCAGTAAAGAAGTGAGCCTTGCCATGGTGGAGAACACCGCGGTGTATTTTGGCGCTATCGGTGGTGCCGGTGCACTTCTTAGCGACTGCATAAAAGAAGCTACTGTAGTGGCCTATCCTGACCTTGGCCCCGAGGCTATCCACCGCCTTGTTGTAAAAGATTTTCCCGCCGTGGTAGTTATTGATTCTTTAGGCGAAAATTTGTACCAAACCGGCAAAAAAGCCTATCTTGACCAATGCCCACCAAAAGAATCGGTATAAAACGCTCGGTCTTTCAGAATGGTTTTGTAGCATATTGCACAAAATTGTCAACCGAACAGTTTGTTTTTCTTGCAATATTGCGAAAAAAATGCTATACTTGTGCCAGGATTCCTCACACCCATACATGGTAGGAGGTGGAACCATGCGGCACATACCTAACGTTCTTTCTGCAAGCAGAATATGCTTGATTCCTTTTTTTGTTTTCCAGATGTATGAAGACAACTGGATGACTGCGGCCGTTATTTTGCTTATATCCGGGATTACTGATTTTCTTGACGGGTTTTTGGCGCGTACATTTAACTGGACAAGTTCTATTGGTAAGGTGTTAGATCCTGTCTCGGATAAGCTTACTCAGGTAACTGTCTGCGTGATGTTGGCATTCAAGATGCCTGCGTATTGGATATTCTTTGCAGTGTTACTTTTTAAAGAGTTTATCATGTTACTTTTAGGTGGATGGTTACTTCAAAAGAAAGTACACATCAAAAGCTCTCGATGGTTCGGCAAGGTAGTCACAGGACTATTTTATTTCATCATGATTGTTTTGCTGTTCTTCTCTATTCCGGCTTGGGCGGTATATTCTTTGCTTGCGCTTTTGTCAATTGTTGCACTTTGTGGTGGTAGCCTTTACATACCTCAGTTTTTGCAATATTACAAAGAGGCTCAAAAAAATTCTTTGACCACTCATACTATTTCGGAATATAGGAAGTCTCAGGAAGAAAAAGCTTCTGCCATTATTGCAACATATAAGAAAACCCAAGAGGAAAAAGCTTCTGCGTTGATTTCGGTGTATAAAAATAGCAAGAAAGACTCCATGATAGCCAATACTAAATAGTTAGATTTTGTCTGGATATATCTTATTCGAATTTCACACAGGCTTTTAAAGAAGCCTGTGTTTTTTGTTGAGAAAAATGTCTTATTTGGCAATCATTATTCTGTATGTTATAATGAACAAAATTTGTTTTATTCACTGGAGGAAGGCGGATATGTTGCAAAACAAAAAAATCGGGTTTCTTGGCGGCGGACAAATGAGCGAGGCTATATTTGCAGGTGCTTTAAACGCAAAGGCTATACTGCCGCAAAATGTGTATGTAAGCGACATTTCATCTTCAAGGCTTCAGTATTTAGCCACTGAATATGCCGTGAATACCATTGAAAACAGTTCCGACAATAATGGCGCAAAAAAGCTGATAGATTCATGCGATATATTAGTTTTGGCTATCAAGCCTCAGCTGGCTAAAGATATTCTTACTCCTTTATCTTCGTATTTTCGCACTGATGCGCCGGTTTTTTCCATTATTGGCGGTATCACGCTAGATACTTTGCATGAATGGCTACCACAAAGCCCACTTGTGCGTGTCATGCCAAACACGCCTATGATGCTTGGAAGAGGTGTGGCAGGCATCATTGCAGGCGCAGGCTGCACAGACGCGCATATCGAGCTGTGCCAGCAGCTTTTTGCCGCTGTGGGCACCACTGATATCATTCCTGAAAAACTTGCAAATCCGTTTACCGCTGTTAGTGGATGCGGTCCTGCGTTTTCTTATTTGTTCATAGAGTCTTTGGCCGCTGCTGGCGTTCAGCAGGGTTTGTCCCATCAAATGTCTTTAAAAATCGCCGCTGAAACAGTAGCCGGTGCCGCTGAAATGGTGTTGGCGTCTACTGAACATCCTGCCAGGCTGCGCGATAATGTTTGCTCGCCCGGTGGCGGCACCATCGCAGGTGTTCGCGCCTTAGAAGAAAAAAACTTTCGTGCCGCTGTGATGAGCGCTGTGGAAAGCGGACGCAACCGCATGGATGAACTGGGCTAATCGTTAATTACTGATTGTCCAAACAACGTCTGACAAACCACACCGTTTTTGAAAACCGGATAAAGGATTTTAAAAATGAAAGATAAATGGTATATAAACTTTTTTCATATTTTCATGTCTCGCTTCAAAAATGTCGACGTGCGTTCCGCTTCGGTATTGATAGCCTATTATTTTTTGCTTTCGATTTTCCCTTTACTGATTGCCATTGGTAACATTTTGGCTTTTTGGGGCATTGATATTACTGCTGTCACTTCTTATCTTCGTGTGGTTATCCCGTCTGAAATATTAAACTCTTTGGTACAAGATTTGATTTCCACTTCCAGTGGTGAGCTACTATCGTTTGGTATTTTAGCGGCCATATGGTCATCCAGCCGAGGCATTATTTATATGCAGCGTGGTGTCAATAAAGCATATGGTGTATCACCTCGTGGCAATTTTGTCATCAAGAAAGCAGTTTCACTTATCATCATTGTGCTGATTGCACTGTTTCTTATTGCATTTTTACTTGTGTTTAGCTTTGGATATACCATACTTGACTCTATAGTGCAATTTGCTCCTTGGGCGTATACCTTGTCTATGTATCTGACTGATTTAAAATGGCCGATTGCTTGTGCTTTTTTGTTTTTGTTGACAGTACTTGTATACTTTCTTACCCCTCACATAAAAGTGCGAATACGTAACGTTTGGCCCGGTGCAATCTTTGCAAGTGCAGGTTTGCTCTGTCTTGTGCAGGGATTCACTCTGTATTTACGGTTTTTTGCACAAAGATATACCAGCTATAGTACTCTTGGCACATTTGTAGTACTTATGCTTTGGCTTCATTTTTCCGCCATGTTTTTTTTGCTTGGTGCAGTGCTTAATGCATCCATCCAGGAATATCGCTACGGAGAAATAACTGATGAAATCAGTCGCATGGATACATTTGTGAAAAGTACTCAGCAAAAATTAGTGGATAAGTCACCTTTGATTAAGTGGATTGCAGATAAGCAGCAAAAATATAAATAAGTTCATATATTGATTATTAATACTTTTACTTAAAACAGATATCCCCCGGATTTACCGGGGGATATCTGTTTTAGATACTCATCATAAAATGTTGGCGTCTCGTTTAAGCTCTTCATAATCCAGCATGGTGTCGTTGCGCCCATTTTGCACAAAATCAGTTTCATATATAGTCGATGCCCATAAAATAGCAGATTTTATAACCGGAGTATCCACTCCTACTGCCTTGCCTGCAAACATCATTGGCACGCATCCTGTCAGCATGTCCTCATATATGTATCTGGTGTCGATATCAATAGGCGCGTAAATGTTTTGATATGCTGCAGTGTTTTGTATGCGCTCATAAAGGCTATCGCCTTCACTCTCATAATGTGAAAGTAGCCACTGATATGCACTTTGTATCTCGGCACCATACGCTGCCGCTACCGTTAAACGTTCTTTGTCCATCCGTTCCAAAATATTAGCCACAAGCGGCGAGATGCCTTGCTTATAGAATAAAAATTTCTCTTGAGCTTCCACACGTGTCATATTCAGCAAAATCGGAAGAGGATGGAAAATCATGCCGATGTTGGAAAAACCGGTATGAAAAACACTCTTAGCTTCTTCTATACTGCCGGGAAATAGTCTAGCTAGCTCCATGGCCACATTTGGGGTGTGTTTTGGAACATGCGCCGCCACACGAACATGTCCTTTGATGCCGTGAATATACGGCTCGGCCACGCGTACACATCTGCACGCAAACACGAATGTTTCCACCTCGGCCAAAATAATATCCGCAGTCATCTCATTGTCTTCCAGCACTTTTTTATACACATAACTGCCAAACGTACGCCCGGGGTTCAACACCACCATCTGCCCGTCTTGTAGATGCTTTGCCATCTCTTTTGCCACTATAGGCTGATATTGAGCCGGAGTGGTTACCATGATTAAGTATGCGTCACGTATCACTTCTTCCATATCATGCGAGACAATTTTCACTACAGGGTCACCTTCTACCATGCCTCGAAGCATGAAGACACCGTCTTTAGGGAACATCTCGGCACGATCTTTTTCACGAACATACAACGCAACGTCGTAACCTAGTGTGGCAAAATATGCCGCCATTGACTGCCCACCATTACCACTGGATATCACAGCAATTTTGTTTTTGTTTAACATATGTTCCCCCTTTTTATACATTTTGTACTTTTACACTTAAGTTTTCTCCAATATTTTTTAGTAATCCTTGCGTTGAAAGCATGTTTATACGTTCTTTTTCCGACAATGCTTTTTTCGCATTCACATCATATGCCACGCAGGCTCCGCCTACCATACGTGTTTGTAAAATACCACGATATACATCATTTTTCACGATATGTGGTGCGTCTAAAATCCCTCTGCGGACACAGTCGCTCAACACGGCCGGATCAAACAGTGGATCTTCGCTAAACTCGGCATAAGTATTCTTTATAAACGATATCAGATATCTTGCTTCCTTTAGCAACTCGTTTTTACGATTTTGTACCACTTCATCTTTTGTAGGGTCGGCCTGACCGGTTAAGCAACTGCGAATAACCCCACGTACAATTTTAGTGCTTTCCACAATAACCTGTGGTGTGGCGGCGTGTTCTGCCTCGCTGTATCCCACCACGTGGATGATATTTGGATGCACCGCCATTTGTAGCATAGTAGACGCCGCCAGCTGGCCCTTCGCCAGGTTTAAGTCGCCAGATAGAAATGGCAGGCCGGCTCTTGTTTGGCGCCATATATTAAAGTCTTCCGAAATCATGTCTTGTGCAATTTCAATTTGTGCCAGCACTTTTGCCAAATCCATGGAAAAGCTCATAGCGTTTGGAACATTAAACATATACTGTGCAATATAATCTTCTACGCCCAGTTTTTTTGCATGATATGCCGAAAGCCACGCCGCTACCACAGAAATAACATCATGCGCATCGCGAAGTCCCCAGTGATGTGGCTCATTTAGCTCCACCGGAATGCCTCTCTCTGCGTGCCAACGGACAAGCTCGTGTGCATCATTCATCGACTGCTGCAACGTACGTGTGCCACGACCGTCCAGATCGTTGTACCAAAATAGTGGCACAGCGCACCATGCATTGTCTATGGTGTCACTCAGGACTTCGGCTAAAGAAATTACATCGTCTGTACCTGAATAGCAACGTATAAGTGGATAGTTTCCGGACTTTGTCGCTTGTTTCAGTCGTCTGAATTCCTCGTCAGTCTTCACAGGAACGCCACCGGCACCATCCATTTTTGGATCGCGCTTTTGTGGATGGAAATAATATTGTTGGGTATTTTGGTCTATGCCCAAAGACACTATGTCCAGCACTTTTGCATTTGCAATTTCGCTTACGCCATCTATAGTCTCGTCAAGACTTGGCAGACCAAAATGATGACGCAGTAGCGGATATGGCGCTTTTTGTTTCAGCCTAGGTATCAGTTTGTCTTCATACAGCTCTTCTTCTGCTACACCTTCTCCACCACGCAGGTAAGCAAGGCAATCGTCCAAGTCTTCACTACTGTCAAATATTTTATCAAAAAACCCGATTTCCGATACCACAGCAGCCACAGGCGACGTGCCGCCAAATATCCATGTGGGTTGTTTTTCTAGCGTCTTGCTTTTTTCACACAGCTCTTCTACTATGGGCACCACATTTTCCGGAGTTAGGCGATATCCTAAACATACCATGTCTGGGCTATGTTTTTTCACAAGTTTTATTACATTGTCTACTCCAACAGCCGGCCCGGCCATCAACGTTTCATATCCCACATCCTGCGCCAAGTCTAAGAAATGCGCCACACCGGCCACGTGCACGCAGTTTCCCAGCGATGCCCCTATTATCATTTTTTTCATGATTTCACCTCATTAAATAGCTATTGTTTCGGCTTTGCTTTTTATATCGTTCGAATCTTCAAAATAAGCACGCCGCCGTTTTTAGTTTGTTTTCAAGATATACATATAATATTCATATTGTAATTATACAGTATTTTGCTATAAATAAATAGTTTTTTTGTATATTTATGTTTTTGTACAATTTCACTTATTAGGTTTTTAGGCCTGGTTTTTGAGGTTGGTAGTGCAACATCTCTTTTTGTTTTGGATATAAGATGGCATGAACCAAACTAAAATCACAAATAGAAGCTAGACCCCATGTAAGGCTCTGTTATGGGAAGAGTAAACGTAGGCTCGATGGTATCGACCATGAAATCGCCGCCGTTCACCGAGAAATAAACATTCTCATAGCCTAAGTTTTCGGTCAATGTTATCCACATGCTGTCCAGCATAAACCAGCCAAGACTGGTGGCATCAAAAAAGAAGAAATCTTCGTTTTGCTCTCTGTCATCAAGTCCGGCCACAAGGGTAGAGTCCATATTCCAGTCTATCAAGATACCGTCGCTAACAGGCGCAGCAGTGATAAAAAAGTCAAGGCCGGTAAGCTGGGTGAGGGCATCCGATAGATATTCGGCACTCACTTCGCCTGTATAGTCTATAGGATAAACATCCCTTATCTCGCCATAAAACACAGGATATAAAACAACACCTTCGTTTTGCGGAGCAGAGTATTGGCTGGCTATAGTGTTTGCCAAAAGAGGAGGCTCAAGAACATCTGCCATGGCGGGGTCTATTATCATGTTAGGATCAAGTTCAGTCAAAACAGTGGTATTACCGTTTTTGTCAATCGGCTTAAAGCTAAACAGATATGTCCACGGCTCTGCATCGGGATTATCGATGGTGAAAGCAATAAAGAATTCTATGATAGAGTCAGCGCCGGCGTCATGGATGAAATAACCTAAAACTTCGCCATCTGATATGGTAAGGCCTTCAAATTCAGGCACATATTGGCTTGCGGCCACGCTTAAAATATCAAGTTCATCAAGCTCAAGAATGGCAAGCATATCTTCTAAAGTAATATATTTATCTTGATCTTTGTCATAGTTTACCGTGACGATGGAACCGTGTGTACCGTATGTAGGGTAAGACATATATCGTGTGACAACTTGGATATAATATTCGGATGTGACAGGATAAGATATGATATCAACCCCGCCGTCACTTTGAAGATTATCCATCATCACGCCGACGGTATCTTCTATAGCCTTGTTCATGGCTGGGATTTCGGCGCTACTACCCACAAATGTAGGAATTTCTATTACGTTGATTTCGTTGTATTCTCTGCCGTTGAACTCAATAGTCAGGACGCTTTCAGCGCTTGCACTTTGTGCGGTGGACACATCTTTGTCATCGGGTACAGAGGAGGCCGTAGCACTTGAAGCCGGCTGTGCCTGGGATGAGGTGGCGTTTGCACCGGAACATGCGGCAAAAAGTAAAACCATTAAGGTGGCCAGTAAAGCAGATATGGTTTTTTTCATGTTTTATACCTCGCTTAAAATTGTAGATAGAATGTTATAAAAAGTATAACATCAATGCCGTGTATGGTCAATGAATACAAGGGCTGCGCTTTGGAAAAAGTGAAGAAAAACAATTGAATTTAATGTGAACATAATGTAAAATAAATATTAATATAAGTTTGCAAAATACTATGGAACAATATACATGTTAGGAATTGATTAGTGATGATACTTAATATTAAAAATAGAATAAATAACTCGCACAAAGCGGTGCTTAAAAAAATAATGTGGTTATCTATTATTAGTTTTGTTGTGACGTTTATATTCACGCAGTATTGGTTTAAAACCAGTTTGAGAGAATGGGATAGTTTCTCAGAGGCGTTCGTTGCTGGCAGAGTATATCAGATGCAAGTAGGCCATGAAAATCCAGGTGGTTTTTTGATGGCCGAAAAGGGCCCGGAAGGAAGCGTAATAGGCGAAGAGCTGCTTTTATTTAATGGCCAGTTTGAAAATACTTCTGTATATTTTCATCAAATAGGCCTACAAGGAACGGTTTTAGGTGTGTTAAATCGTGTTTTATGTGCGTTGTCCTTTCAATCATTATTAAGGTTGCAAAGCTTGTATTTTGTTGTCATATGGTCGTTTTTAGCCATATTTGGCTCGGTTTGCTATTGGGTGTATAAAGAGTTTGGCTTTGGCACGGCATGCTTTTTGTTTTTTGTAGTCATGACATCTTCATGGACGCAACGCAGTATAGGCAATTTATATTGGGTGACAAGCCTGCTACTTCTTCCATTTATGGTAAACCTGTGGATATGCCGATACTACGAATACAGCAAAAAAGTACCTATATGGACTAATATCATCATAATAATAAGTTTGTTTATTCGGTTTGCATGCGGCTATGAGTTCACCAGTACAATTTTGATTTCAATGGAAATTCCGGTGATATATTATTGGATTAAACATCATAAAGACACAAAAAAATGGTTTTTAGCGGCGCTGTATAATGGGCTTGCGGGCATAGCGACATTTGCATTTAGCATAGGTGCATGGCTGTGTCAGCTGCGAGTTTATTTTGGCACATGGGAGCTTGCCATACGAGAAATGCTTACACCTATCGCCACCAGAACAGGGCTTTTTAGCAATATTTTGGACTATTTGCCGGATAATATCGAACTTGTTACACAAGACTCGCTTGAAGCTTCCGTTATGGACATTATACAAACATACCTTACAAATTCAGAAATTGCTTTTGGTTTCACAATGATGGAAATAATAGGGATATATATTTTAATATTGACTATAACACTTGGGGTATGTGCATTTAAACGAGACAAGAATGAAATATTTAAGCATATAAAACTGGCGGTAGTTAGTATAGTAGCGTTCATGGCCCCGATTTCATGGCATATATTAGGGCATGGACATTCGTATTTTCATGAAACTATAAACTATATATTATGGTTTTTACCCTTTGTGCCTATGGTGATGATCCATATGGGAAACTGCGTGACAACATGTAGCATGTTTTTTACAAAGCCGGCTGAAGTAAACCGAAACATGCAGATTGCATCATGAATACTTACTATAAAAAGGCATCGGAACTTAATCCGATGCCTTTTTTGGTGAAACGTCACGCTGCTGGGAACATAAAAAAGACACCGGAACTTAATCCGATGCCTGTTTGGGTGCAGCGTACCCAA
>CAYJIC010000026.1:0-19914 GCA_964370155.1 uncultured Oscillospiraceae bacterium | reverse complement strand
GATATGACTTTGACCGACGACAACTTCACCACCATTGTGGATGCGGTGAAGGAAGGTCGTGGTATTTATGACAACATCAAAAAAGTGGTTGGGTATCTTTTAGGCACCAACATCGGTGAGGTTATCACCGTGATGGTGGCGATGTTGGCGTGGAGAGAAAGCCCGCTGGTATCGATGCAACTTTTATGGATAAACCTTGTGACGGACGGACTTCCTGCAATAGCGCTGGGGCGTGAAGAGGTGGAAGACGATGTAATGCAAAGAAAACCACGCAAAAAAGAAGAAAGTATTTTTGCAAACGGGCTTGGCGTGCAGGTGGTATTGCAAGGTGCGATGTTTGCGGCGCTGACACTGGCAGGATATGCGCTTGGATATTTTTGGAATTTGGGCAATCCCATCACAGACCCGTATTTGCGAGACCATACCGGCCAAACTATGGCGTTCTTAGTGCTTGCGTTTTCTCAGGTTATCCACTCTTACAATATGCGCTCAAGACATAGCATCTTTAAAATCGGTGTATTCAAAAATAAATACTTGAACCAAGCTGCACTGATTAGCCTTGGATTGACACTGGCAGTAGCGTTTATACCACCACTGGCTACAGCGTTTGAGCTGGTAGCACTGGAGCCGATGATGTATCTTATTGCCCTAGGTCTTGCTATTGTTCCTGTGCCGGTGCTGGAAATTGCTAAAGCAATGGGACTTTTGAAAGGCGAAAGCTAAATTTTTGCATAATTTTAGTATAAGAAATTCCATTCACCTTAGCCAAACCGATGTAAAACGAACCCGTTTTTTATTTAGCCAAAAGCCCTAGAACTTTGCAAGTGCGCCTTGTAAGGCGGCAGCCTTACGGCACCGCACTTCCTTACCTGTAGAACTTTTGGCGGTATCAAAAATAGGCGGGTTCGGATTACATCGGCTTGGCTGAAAATAAAGGAGATACACATGGAAAACACTAAAAAAGAAAACAAGCAAAAAAATGTGGTAGAGGAAATAAAAAAAGAAGCGAGTTCACTGAAAAGCGAAAGAGACGATTCAAAAACAGACGAGCTGATACAGCGGCTTGGCACCATGGAAGACTTGATGCGCCAGCAGATAAATCAAAACAAAAAGCTGAACACAAGCCGGACGATAATGACAGGACTTATGGCGGCGCTGGTGCTGGTGGTTGCGATAGGAATGTATCAGCTGAACACAACTGTGGTTAAAACTACCGATGAGCTGCCGGAGCTGATGGAAACTGCCACGGATAGCATGGAACAGCTGGAAAGCACTCTTGAAGATGTCAGCTCGATTGATTTTGAAAACTTAAACGATGCTATCAGCGAGATGGAAGATGGGTTGGCTGATGTAGACTTTGAAAAACTAAATCAGAGTATCGAAGATTTACAAGTTGTAGTTGAAAGAATGCGGAACTTTATGGACTTTTTTGGTTAGAGTAATAGGCATTGATGATAAAAGTAGAATAATGGGGGAACTTTCAGATGGATGGGTTTGTAGATGTATGGTTTTTGCTGGTAGAGGTGCTTAGTTTAGTGGCGGGCATAGGCCTAATAGTGGCACCAAACAAAATGTATACCTTTGGAAATAAGGATAAAGAGCCTGTTCCGCCAAAAAACTGGCCAATTACTTCACGAATCATAGGTGTGTTTTTTATAGCGATGGGTGTGTATTTTCTTTATATGCGATTCATTGTGGGCGCGGATATGTCAATTTGATAATATATGCAACTATAAAAATATCCCGGAAACATTTTTTATGTTTCCGGGATGTTTTTATTATGATGTGGGTTAATCTTTCTGTGTCAATATATCACGTTTTGTGTGAAGAATTAAAAGTGCAATAAGAAAAAGTAATATGATGGAAAGTATGGCAAAGCTACTGCGGCCTGTAGTGCTGCGGGTGAAGGCATATAGTGCCGGGCCTATAACTGCTGCAAACCGACCGAAAATATCGAAAAATCCAAAAAATTCGCCGGAGTTTTCAGGCGGAACCATTTTGCTGAAATGGCTGCGAGAAATAGCCTGAATGCCGCCTTGAACAGTGCCCACCATGAAGGCGAGTATCCAAAATAGAACTTGACCGACAGGAATACCAAACATGCCTTCTTCCAGGCCGAAACCCATGATGAAACCGGTGATACAGATGAAAAAGTACATGATGACAGCAAAGGTGAGCATGCGCAGCGATCCGTATTTCTGAGAAAAACGACTGAATAATATAGCACATGGGAAAGCAACCAGCTGAGTGACCAGCAAAGCTAATATCATGCTAACACTGTCAAGGCCGAGGGTGGTGCCGTAGCTGGTGCTCATATTAATAACAGTGCCAACGCCGTCGATGTAAAAGAAATAAGCTAGAACAAACCAAAAGATTTTTTTGTTTTGAAAAATGCGTTTGGCGGTGTGGCCAACGTTTATGAAAGTTTGTTTCAAGATACCTTTTTCAGGTTTTTCCATATAGTGCTTTTGATGTACGTTTTTTAGCATTGGAATGGCAAAAATACCCCACCATACCACGGAGATCACCAAAGAAATTCTGATAGCTAATGTGATATCTAAAAACTGTATCAAAAGTATGGAGATAATGAAAGGGATGGTTGAGCCGCCGATATATCCGAACGCGTAGCCATAACTTGATATGGTGTCCACACGATCTTCGGACGTGACATCGGTCAAGAATGTGTCGTATACAAGACAACTGCCGGAAAACCCAATATGAGATAGGATGTGCCCGATAAGCATTCCCACCCAGTTGTTTGTAAAGCCACAATAAAGGGTGAACGCAAGGCCTAAAAATAAAAAGAAAATAAATATCTTTTTCTTATAGCCCTTGTAGTCGGCAAATGCACCAACAATGGGCGCTAGCACGGCAATGGTGGCCATGGCGACCGTAGAGCCGATGCTCCACCAATAGTCACCGGAATTGTTGCCCAGTTGCTCGTTCGCCATGCCGGTAAAATAAATAGGGAACACAGCGGCCAGCATGACAGTGGCATAAACAGAATTTGCCCAGTCGTAAAGAATCCAGCTTTTTTCCTGACGAGTCATGGTTTTTAGACGGATTTTTGAAGATGGGGTAGAATCGTTTTGTTGCATTAGAGATCCTCCTTTTTAATGGCGAGCGAAATATGATACAGCCGCTGAAACTCAAGCCTTGCAGAAAACAAACTAAGAATTAGACGAAAGAAAGCTACATATCCAAGGAAAGCACCTTTGCCGCTAAAGGCGCAATATCCAGTAAACTTCCACCCGATGTTTCTTGCGCTGAATGTCCGTCGGTGCAAGACATATAAAACACATTATAGTTATCGTAATCTGCGGGATAGCCATGGTTTGCCATATCGGGTTCTTCATATGCATGAAGAGCAAATCCGGGCAAAGCAGCTATGCCGAAAGGTAGGTTCTCTCTGCCACAAATATGCATTTCCTGCGATGTGAGAAACCGTGAAAAGCCGGCAACTGTAGAAGATTTTTCTTTTATATTAAGTATTTCTTGCTGGGTGAGCTCGCCGGGATGAAAAAATGCACTACCGCCACAGCATTCGAAAAAACAGTTTTTGCCGCTGTTTTTGATGTACAGGCCATCATCATCCATGTCTAAAAGCTTGTTTTCATGCAATAGCTTGTTTGGTAAAATGGATGTTTGTGATGGGAGTTGGGAATGGTCGCTGAAAAGAATGATATTAGTATCGCTGTCTATAGCGCCTAGTAATGTGCCGAGATTTTTGTCAAGCGAGTCCAAGGCTATTTCAAGTTCTGGCGAGCCAACGCCGTGATAATGACACAAGCTGTCATACGCTGTTAAATGCATTAATGCTAAATCCGGCTTTTTGCTTTTTAAAATATCAGCCATGCAAGCAGTGGCAAAATTATCGCGTGCAGGCTGAGATATACCGCGAAGAAGGTGGCGATACTTAAGAAAAAGAAATATTTGTGATAGCTTGCTACCGTAACGCAGGTTTAAAAGTACTTGGTTTTCACCAGGCTGAGCCATGAGTTCGGGTATATTGAAACGAATTTCTTTTGCACCGCCGGTGACAGGCCACATTACACTGGCGACAGAAAGGCCTTTTTCGGCCGCTGCCTGCCACAAGGTTTTTGACTTTATACGATGTGATTGATACCACCAGTGTGGGTTGTGAGCAGGGAAAGGATCGGTGTTGTTTATAAGGCCGTGCTCTGACGCAAGACGACCTGTAACCACTGAAGTGTGCACGGGGTATGTGTTTGTTAAAAACAATGAAGGAACACTACGACGCACCACCGAGCGAGCCGCTAAAGCTGAAAAGTTTGGATATGTGAGCAAACGCTTGAATTCGCTGTCACCCAATGCATCGTAACTGATGATCAGTAGTTTTGGCATGCAGGCGCTTCCTCCTTAGGTTGCAAATTTAATGTAAAATAATTTAATTATATTATAACATATTAGCCTGGTATAAAAAAGTAAAAAGTGGGTAAAGTCAACTTATAACATCTAATGATACATTGGTAAAAAAGCGAAGTTTGATATATAATATAAGCAGATGAAAGGGATGTCCAGGTAATATTTGCCGGATGGCTATTGGCGCTGGAAGCAGTTATAAACGGTGACAGAAAAGGAGCGTTTTATTTGTTGCAACAAGAAAAAAAGATGCAAAGGGAGATTTTGCGAGAGAAAACGGCAAAGTTGCCCGAAGGATACATAAAAAAAGCAAGTGCCGACATTGTAAAAAGAGTGGAAAATCTCAGGTGCTGGCAAGAAAGCCAAAACGTGTTTTTGTATATCAGCACAAAGACCGAACCAGGCACAGGCAAGCTGGTGACGCAGGCGCTGAGTGATGGCAAAAAAGTGTATGCGCCGTATTGTTTTGGTAAAGGAAGAATGGATGCGTTACAAATTACATCACTTGATGATGTGGCTATTGGAAAATATGGAGTGCCACAGCCTAAAATAGGTGCGCCACTGATACTGCCAAATCAGCTTAGTTTAGTGATAGTGCCTTGTGTTGCAGCGGATAAAAATGGGTATAGGCTGGGGCATGGTGGTGGATACTATGATAGATATCTGCCGAATGTGGCGTGCCCTACAGTTTGTTTGTGTTTTGATGATCTGTTGCAAGATAGTATTTTGCGCGATGAGTGGGACTATCCTGTAGACTGGGTAGTGACAGAAAAAATCGAGATAAAAACTTCAAAATAAAATTAATTTTTATAAAATAAACCCCCGTATGCTGTGAAAACAATGCGGGGGTTTTAAGTTTGAATTGAAGGTGTAACTAGACGGCTTTTGGTATAGCAATAGCCTTTACAGGACATACGTTGACACAGGCTCTACACCCGGTGCATTTTTCCAAGTCAATGCGAGCCACGTTTTCAGTTACAACAATAGCATTATCGGGACATGTTTTTTCGCATTTTTTGCAACCGATACATCCAGCAGTACACTCTTTACGAGTGGCGGCGCCACGATGATGGTTTGCACACATTACAACAGGCTTTTCGCTAACTTCGCGTATCCAAATAACACGTTTTGGACATGCCTCTTCACATGCGCCGCATCCGGTACATAGCTCGGGATTCACACGTGCAATGCCGTCGCTGACGCTGATGGCGCCAAACTTACATGCCCGCACGCAGTCGCCAAACCCAAGACATCCGTATGAACATGACTTGTATCCACCGTGCAAGACTGCATTTGTGGCGCAAGATGCAAGGCCGCTATAGTTGTATTTATTAGTGGTGTACTCAGAAGAGCCCTGACATGCGATGATGGCCTTGTACTGAGCCACTTCACCGGCAACAGTGCCCATGATATTTGCAACATCGCCTGCTATGGCGGCACCACCGGGAACACACAAGTTTACCGCTACATTATTTTCTACAATGCTGGTGGCATAATCGGCACAACCGGCAAAACCACATGCACCACAGTTGACAGCAGGCAAAACAGCAGAAATTTGCTCTATACGCTCGTCCACAACGACTGACATGAACTTAGAAGCGACAACCAGGATGATTGCACCCAATAGGCCTGTGAAGGCTACAATAAGAACAGCAACAGCTACGGACATAAATAAGACTCCTTCATAATGGCAATGTGACACTGATATGTGTGAATTGCACAATGGATTTTATTTAAGAAAGACGAAACATTACAGTGCGATGCCAAACAGGTTTTCTAAAATTCCACCAAAACCCATGAAAGAAATGCTGGTTATGGAAGCTGCAACTAAAGTGAGGGGAAGGCCCTCAAAGCTTTTTGGTGGCTTTGCACGATCAAGCACACGACGAACCCCTGTGAAAAGCACCATCGCTACTAAAAATCCTACACCTGCGCCTGCGGCAGATATCAAAGCTTCAACATAAGTGTAATAAGCGGCGCTTGTATCAATCAAGCTGGGTGTTTCGATGTTTAAAATGGTGACACCCAAAACAGCACAGTTTGTGGTGATAAGCGGTAAAAAAATACCAAGTGCTCTGTATAAAGGCGGGATGTATTTACGCAGGGTGATTTCCACCAGCTGCACTAAAACAGCGATAACAAGAATGAAACAGATGTTGTTGAGGTATTCTAGGCCATACGGTACTAAAAAGTATGTGTATATGGGCCAAGTAGCGGCAGTGGCCAAAACCATGACAAATATAACTGCGAAACTCATGCCGACAGAGCTTTTAAGTTTGCCGGAAACACCAAGGAATGGACAGATGCCTAAAAACTTTACCAGCACATAGTTGTTGACCAAAATCATGGAAAAAAAGATGAATGCAAGTTGTACTCCCATTATTCTTCATCTCCTTTCGCAGTGCAAATTTCTGCAGAAGGACAAGTGCCGCATGCGATGTTTTTGCTTGGATTGTTGCCTATTTTATGCTCGAAATAAAAAGCCAAGGCCATGCAAATACCAAAGACGAAAAACCCACCGGGAGGCAGACCCATGATGCCTAAAGGAGAGATTTCTTCGGGGATGATTTGAAAACCCATCAGTGTTCCGGCACCCAGAAGTTCTCTGATAGCGCTCATAAACGTGATGACGATGGTAAAGCCGAGGCCCATGCCGAGGCCGTCCAGCGCCGAGGCGACAACACCGTTTTTCGAGGCAAACATCTCTGCACGGCCTAAGATGATGCAGTTTACAGTGATAAGCGGCAAAAACACGCCCAAGGACTCGTTAAGCTCGGGTAGAAACGCCCTGATAAGCATATGCACCAATGTAACAAAGGATGCTATGATGACGATAAAGCTGGGAAGACGTACCCTAGAGGGGATAAAGTTACGCAAAGCGGAAATAACCACGTTGGAACAAATTAAGACAAAAGTGGCGGCCGCGCCCATGCCTATACCGTTGAAAACAGCGGTGGTGACGGCAAGAGTGGGACATGTGCCCAAAACTAGGCGCAACACAGGATTTTCACGCAGAAAACCGGCTGTGAAAACCGATAAATTGGAACGTTTTGGTTTGTCCATTTAGGAAGCCTCCTTTGCCGAAGATAGTGCCGCAAGGGCAGAATTGACAGCTTGCATCACAGTGGCTGAAGAATTGGTGATATCGGCCACAGCGTCGACGTCTGCCGGATAGTCAAGCCCGACAAAACTGTCAAGGAAATCGCGGTTTGATGCAAGTGTTTGGCCATATTGTTCGCTCTCGCCCGAGGTGTCAATCCACAAGTTTAGGATGGTGCCCCCAGAATCCATGGCAACCGCCGCGGTGACAAGAGAAGCGCTACTTTGTGCCTGGCCGTAAATGATGTAGTTTCCTTTATCGCTGTGGTAAGCGGTGGACTGTACATCGCTGGCATCGATAGTGATGGGAACCAGCATCTCGCCCGGCAACAGATATGCGCCCACATCAGAGAGCTCGGTGGGTATGGCACCGGAAGAAGAGCCTGTTTGTATATGGTAGGCATTGATGGCCGCGTTTATTGCATTCACAGCGGCACTGCTGGAAATGGTGGCGGAAGCAATTTTGTCAATATCGCCGAGTGAAATATTTTCAGCAGGAAGATTTGTAAACTGCTGAGAAAACTCAGGCTCTCTTACTTTTTGACCAAGGCCTACTGTTTCGCTGTTTTCAGGAAACGAAACGCCAAGAATGGTGCCGCCATCATCAAAAGCTACCATGACAGGTACTTTTCCGGCATATCCTTGCGCGGATGCTTCTATAATCCAGCCGACATTGTTGGTGGTGCTGTATATAGCGGTGACATTTTCGGCGCCTGCCGTGTCGACACTCTCAAACCCTTCGGCATTTGGCAACAGTAAAAGACGACTTTGTTCAGCGGCAACGGCAAGGTTTTGTGCAATAATCGGCTGTGTCACAGAGTTTGTGAGGGATAAAAGCAAACTGGTGACAATGCAAATGCTGACTAAAACCACAATAGGCCGAAACACCGGTTGCCAATATTTTGTTTTGAAGTGATCCTTCATAGCCGCTTCATAATCCAGCTGTTCTTGGGTTTTAGGCGGCTTTTTTGGCGAAGGAGACACTGTGCCGGCGGACTTACTTTCAGAAATGTTTTCTTGAGCGGCTTCACTTGCTTCGGAAGGCGCATTTGCCTCAGGCGATATATTCACTTCAGGCACTTTTTCTTCCTCTTGAGCAGGAACAGTGGACTTTTCAAGCTCACTCTCTTTGAGTGAAATTCTCTGAGAGGCTGTGTTTTTCAAGTTGAATCTTTTCGGTGTGGGAAGTGGCGTAAGAGGCACACCCTTCAGCGGTATGTGGCCGGTGTCGGAGGGAGTAGGTGAGGGCTGGTTTTTTATAGCAGGATCGTTGCCTGCCTGAATGTTTTTATCAGCCATTGGAAACCTCCTTATCGGCGGATTTTTTCGTTTTGCGGGCGATGCCCATAGGGCGCTGCCTACATAGACTGTTTATATAAGGTACAACTAAGTTGGCAAGTAAAAGTGCATAAGATACACCCTCCGGTGTGTTGCTCCATTGTCTGATGGTAGCGGTGAACAAGGCCAGCAACAGGCCGTAGACAACCTTACCACTGCGTGTATATGGGCTGGTAGTGTAGTCGGTGGCCATGAAAAAAGCACCAAGCAACAAGCCACCACCAAATATAGACGCAAAGCTTTGGAACAAAGCAACGGAAACAGATAAATCGCCAAGGTTAAAGAAAAATGTGAACAAGAATGTTCCGCCGATGTAAAATACAGGAATCAAGGGACTGATGATACGGGTGGCTATCATGAAGATGCCGCCCATAATCAAGGTGATGGCACATGTTTCGCCCAAAACACCAGCATGGGTGCCTAATAACATGTCAAGCAGTGGCACAGTTCCATCGCGCAAGGCATATAGTGGAGTGGAGCTAGCCAAAATATCCACGCCCTGAACACTGGCCGGATAAACATATGTTATCATGTCGCCGGTAAAGGAAAGCTGTAACACCATGCGCCCGACCAAAGCAGGGTTGGCAAAATTCAGGCCCAGGCCACCAAAAAGCTGTTTTGTGATGATGATAGAGATGAAAGCACCAATAACAGCCATCCAAATCGGGAAATTCGGGGGCAAGTTGAACGCCAATATTAAACCGGTGACAACAGCAGACAAGTCGCCTATAGACATGGGCTTTTTCATAATGTAGCACCAAAGTGCTTCAAAACCCACACAGGCAGCTACTGTGACAGCAGTAAGCAACAAAACGCTCCACCCGAAAATGAAAGCAGAGGCTATTAAGGTGGGCAGCAAAGCAATGGTAACACCCATCATTATGTTGCGTGTGGTAACGCCGGAAAAAATATGGGGTGAAGATGAAACGGATAATTTACCTTCTTGCATTATCATGAGTGCTCCTTTTTAAGATTTTCGTGCTTGCTTTATCACTAGTTGCCTTGACAAAGTGGTGATGGGTGACAGTGGTATTTTAGCAGGACATACATAACTGCATACGCCACAGCCCATACATACCTCGGCGTGTAAATCCTGTAAAACCTCTATTTCTTGTTTATCATAAGCTTCTTTTATTTCGATAGGTGATAAATTCACAGGACAACTCATCACGCAGCGGCCACATCGGATGCAAGGAGTTTGTGTAGGGAATAAAGACTCTTTTTCCGTCAGCACTAATATGGCGTTATTTTGCTTCACAATAGGTACAGATGTGTCGATAAGCGCAACACCCATCATTGGGCCGCCCATCAAAATTTTAGAAGGGGGAGTTGTTACGCCGCCGCAAAATGTAATAACATCCTTTACGGGAGTGCCTATTGGTACCTCGACATTTTGAGGATTGGCTATGCAGCCGCCGTCAACCGTTAACCGCTTAGATATCAAGGGGATACCGCTGGCAAGATATTTTCCTATGGCAGAAACGGTGGTTACATTCAGTACCAACACGCCAATGTCGGCAGGCAAACCGTTACCCGGAACTTCACGAGAAGTGGCGGTTTGTATCAGTACCTTCTCGGCACCTTGTGGGTAGTGAGAAGGCAGTGGACATACCTCAAGCTCGGGATCGCCCGCAGTCAGGCTGAATAGCAAATCCATGGCCTCGGGCTTGTTTCTCTCAATGCCAATGATAACTTTTGGTATGTTCAAATATTTTTTACATGCCATGATGCCGGAAAGAATGCTGTCGCTACATTCAATAATCTCTCTATTATCGGAAGTGATGTAGGGCTCGCATTCAGCCGCATTGATTACAAGAGTGTCAATTTTTTCCGGGTTTTTTGGTGCTAATTTCACGCTACTGGGAAAGCCTGCACCGCCCAGTCCGACAAGACCACAAGCCCTGATGGCGGCTAAAAAGGTTTCCTTATCACGAACAGTGGGAGGAATGATGGATGCATCGATGGTCTGCTGGCCGTCCGGCTCGACAATGACACAATCTGCGATATTCCCTGTATGGGTGGTTATTTGCTCCACAGAAAAAACTGTGCCGGAAACACTGCTGTGAATATCAGCGCCGACGAATCCTCCGGATTTGCCCACAACTGTGCCAACACAAACAATATCACCTTTTTTAACAGTAGGGATACTGGGTGCACCGATGTGTTGCTGCATAGACAGGTAAACTTTTTCCGGAAGTGGCATGGTGACGGTAGACATATTTGTTGTGGATTTGTGATGAGGCACTGTGGTGCCACGTCCCCAACTTCGCAGTTTGCTAAGCATTACGCGATCTCCTTTGTAAATAATAATACAAAACAAAAAATGTTGTTAATAATAACTGTTGGCCAATGCGCTCAGAGTCTCGGGTCCACCTAAAAGACTAATGAGAATCACAAAGGCAAAAGAAAAAGCTAACATTAAAGCAAAAATAATTAGTACACCGATAATGCTGGTGCCGCCTGCCCGAGATAGTTCTGTATAGTAAGTGGCGCTATGGCCGTCTTTTTCTCGTAGTGAAGTAATGTGTTTTTTGGCATGGGTTTTATAAATGTGAACAGAAAAAATCCCAAACAAAAGTTGCATTGCAAAAAAAAGATAAGAAAATATAGAGTTTATAATATCGAGAGTGTCTATGGAAAGAAATGGTAAAAAAATGATATCTACGCTAGCAGCCATTAGAATATATTGAGGCAAAGCTAAAATTATATGTCCTGCAAAACAGATGGCCGCCCAGTTCCAAACTTTGCGATAGGCAAAATAAAACGGGCCGATGAAAAAAGCGCTAAACATGAAGCTTATTGGACGCTGCAAAGACTTCATAATTTGCATACGATTTAAATAAAATGGGGCATTTTGCCCAAAAAAAGCACTCCATTCCCGATGTGAAATACCTTCGATTTCTTCGTCGGGGTTAGTGACGGTGTTGCCACCACCAAAGAAACCATCAAAAAAAGAACGAGTGGGCCTTGGAGAATTAGGATGGGCTACAGGTGCGTGTAAAGAAGTGCCGCAATGCTCGCAAAAAATATTGCTTGCATCGTTGGCGGTTTGGCATTTTTTGCATAAAATACCTTTGGTGGGCGCAGGATCGGGGGACTCGTCTATGTTGGTTTTTTTAGTATTGGCAGGTGAAATATATTCAAATCCTGAATCGTGTTTATCTTCAAAAACGCATGCACCGGTATTTTGGTAACATTCACGGTGATACGGAGCGCCACAAAAAGGACAAATGACAACATCGTCATTATTGTTAAATTCATTTTTGCAAATAGGACAATTGTCTCCATTGTGATTCATGAGAATCTCCTTAGTAAAATATCAACTGGCAGTAAGGCGTCACAGTATTCATTTTAACTTATTTCAAAGAGAAAAGCAAAAGAAATTCACATATTAATCACAAATTCAAAGATATAGACAGGTAAACTGTTTTACACTATAATAAAAATAGTCAATGAAAGTATATATGCATTTTGGTGCGATGAATGTAGATTGCTTGTGAAATTTAAATAAATGAAGGGTGAAAACCTGTCATAAGGAGATATAGATGCTGTTATTTGATGATGTAAAAAACCGCCTGGAGGAGCTTGTGCCGGGGGTAAAAGAGCTGAAAGACGCGCTGAGTATAAGCGAAAAAGAACGCAGACTGAAAGAGCTGGAAACAAAAAGCTCTATGCCTGAGTTTTACGATAATGCGGCTGAAAGCGGGAAAGTTTTTAGTGAAATGGGCGCTATCCGTGACGGCATACAGGCATATGCAAACCTGGTGGACTTGATGGCTGACGCTCAAACATTTTTAGAGCTTTGGGAGGAAGGAGACGAGGACGCAGCGCAGGAAGCCGACGAGTGTGTAAAGCAGCTAGCGCAGCAATCAGAGCAAATGCGGCTGGTGACGCTGCTTTCAGGCGAATACGATGAAAACAACGCGATTTTAACCTTCCATGCGGGTGCCGGTGGCACCGAAGCCCAGGACTGGGTGCAGATGCTACTGAGGATGTACCAAAAATGGGCGCTGGTGCAAGGGTATAAAACCACCGTGCTGGACTTTTTGGACGGTGAAGAAGCCGGCATAAAAAGCGCATCGGTACTGGTGGAAGGCAAAAACGCTTATGGATTTTTAAAAAGCGAAAATGGAGTGCATCGGCTTGTCAGGGTGTCGCCGTTTGATTCTTCCGGACGCAGACATACCAGTTTTGCGTCTATTGAAGTGATGCCTGAAATACAGCAAGATAAAAGTGTTACCATCAGTCCTGATGACATTAAAATGGATGTGTACCGTGCTTCCGGCGCAGGTGGTCAGCACGTTAATAAGACATCATCGGCGGTGCGTCTGACGCATATACCCACGGGGATTGTGGTGGCAAGCCAGGCCGAGCGTAGCCAGGTGCAAAACCGTGAGCACGCCATGAAAATGCTGGTATCAAAGCTGGTGCAGATAAAAGAGAGAGAGCATCTTGATAAAATAGACGATATAAAAGGCGTGCAAAAAGATATTGCATGGGGTAGCCAGATACGCAGTTATGTGTTTATGCCGTATACCTTGGCAAAAGATCATCGCACAGGGTTTGAAAACGGAAACATAAACGCTGTGATGGATGGTGATTTAGACGGGTTTATTAATGCATACTTAAAGGCAGCAAGCAAAGGGAGTTTGCAAGACGGCGCAGCTGCATCAGATGAATAAACTTGATAGTTTCTTAAATTTTTGCTCTGCAACTAATTGTTGCAGAGTTTTTTTGTGTTTTAAAACACAGCTTATCAAAATAATAAGCCCCTCTTCATTTTTTTAGAAGAGAGGCTTATCAGGTGTGTTTATGAAGGTGTGCTATCGTCAGGGATAGGAGTGTCTATGATTTGCACATCGCCTTCGATGGGAGGGTGAAGTGGCATAGTGTCGGGCTCGGTAGTGATATCGGTATCGTCGGGCGGTAAGTTGGATGGTAGCCACACCATGGCTTTGAACATATCACCGTCGATTTGGACCGAGAAATGACCACCCTGAGCTTCGGTGAAGCTTTTTGCAATGGCAAGGCCAAGGCCGGATCCATCGGTGTTGCGGGAAATGTCACCACGCACAAACCGATCAGTGATTTGTTCTTCGTCAAAATCCAACTCGTATTTTGAAATGTTGCTGATGGTGATGTGAGCACCGTCGTCAACATGGATAATAGTGACATGAGCACGAGTACCGGGAAGAGAATATTTGGCAACATTTAAAATCAAGTTTTCAAATATCCGAGAAGTTTTTTCACCATCGAGTACCATCAAGGTTTTTTCGCTTGGGAAATGATATTTGAATGTGATTTCTACCAAGCTTAAAAGTTCTGAGGCCTCGGCTTCCACTTGTTTTAGTAAAGATTGTAGCTCCACTGTGCTATTTGTCAGAACAATGTTTTTGCTGCTGGCCTTGCTCACCTCGAAAAGATCTTCTATCAAACGTTTCAAACGCTGGCTTTTAACATCAAGAGTGTCAATATAACTTTGGCGATCTTCCTCGGTGATATCTTCTTGCTTTAGAAGGTCTATATATGTGATGATTGCCGTCAGCGGAGTTTTTAGGTCGTGTGAAACGTTGGTGATCAGCTCTGTTTTCATACTTTGGCTTTTGAGATGCTCGTCTACCGCGTGGCTGAAGCCGTCCTGAACCTTGCAAAGCTCTTGCTTTATAGGCTCAAATATTCCAAGATCATCTTCAGAAATGACAGTGTCCAGCTTGCCTTGTGAAATATCTTGCGCCGTTTGCAGAAGTTTTGAGTAGTTTGATTTCAAATTTCGATATTCTTTGCGCAGTAAAATGAAAACAATAATAGTATATGCGACAAGTAGCGGCAGGCAGAAAATCCACAAAAAGCTTAAAGCAGCCATCACAAGGAAGTTTGCCACCATTATTTTGATTAGGCCACGGTCGCTTGCCTCGCGCAAGTCTATGGTGCAAAGATAACGCCACAAGCGCTTTAACTGACGGCCCAGAAATGCTAAAAACATAATGATGTAGGACTTTTTGGAAAGGTATTTTTTGACACCCAGGGTATGAATCTGGTAAACAGAGATGCCCATAACATGAGATATACTGAATAAAGCAGAAAGTATAACAAAACTACCCAGTCCGTAAACAATTACAGCGAGCCAGCTCATACCGCCGAAAACCGGCATGCCTATACTGGCGAATAGGTTTTGGTATAAAAAGTTTGGAAGCAAGAACTGCATTACCGGGACAATGAAAAACGCAGATAGTAAGAGAATGCCTAACGTAGACTCAGGAGACAGTTTTGATAAAAAGCTGCCTTCTATCGGGAATTTTTGATGAAAAGCGATGATGAGGCCTAAAACAAAGCTTAAAATCAAAAGGGCAAAGCATGTGAAGGCAAAACCCGGCTCGTTCACAAAACTGTACATAGCGTCGTAGTAAACAGTTTGATAAAGATCGCTTTGCATGGGGGTATTAAGCTTTGGCATAGCATACACGGCAGTAACGTTTGACGGAGGTATCATAGTGCCACTGAGAAGCTGAGATACGGTGCTATCGATTCCGGAATAGAAAAGCTCATTTTCTATTCCATCATCACGCATGTGTGCCGAAACCGTCTCGTCAATACCGTTTGATGAAGCGATACTCATATGCCCGTCGCTATCCCATTGCAAGACGATATAATAAAGATATTTTTGGCTCAAACTGCTTTTTTCATCCGAAGAAGCGATGGAACCACCGTTTTTTGCAAGATTAAGTATATCGTCTCCAAAATTACCCACAGTGTTGCCGGTCTTTTGGTCGTACATGATATAGTTGATATCTTGTGATGTCAGCGAATGATACCAAGAGTTCATTAAGTCGTAAGAATATGCGTCAAACTCTGAAATATACTCAGGTATAAGTGCTTGCTCCTGGGTGACACCTATGCTGGACTGTGCAGTGTAGATGTCTTGTACTAGCTCTGATGCAGCAGGGAAAAATATGTCTGTAGGAGTGAGCGTGGGCGTGTCATTATTTTTTTGTGTCAGCTTCCAATATAAAGTATAGCTGTTTTTGTGCAAAGTATAGCCGTAGCCTGCATGTTGATAATATGGCGTGTGCGATGTGCTGACAAAAAAAGCAAAAGTCATAACTAAAATGCTAAAAATAACACAAATAGTGATGCTGAGCCCAAGCTTAGGCCATTTAACTGTCTTCAATTTTGTATCCAATTCCCCATACCACCTTTAAATATTTTGGCTCTTTCGGGTTGATTTCGATTTTTTCGCGGATGTTGCGCACATGGACCATGATGGTTTCTGTGTTTACAGCGCGCTCGTTCCATACTCGTTCATAAATTTCGTCGCTGGAAAACACACGCCCGGGGTGTTTCATAAGCAAAGTGAGGATTTTAAACTCGATGGGCGTCAGCTTTACCGAAGTGCCATCCACAAAAAACTGCACAGCGCTTTCGTCAAGCTCCAGCCCACCGACGGTAATCATGGTAGGCTTGGATGTTTCGGTCTTTTCGCTTAGGACAGTGCGATAACGCTCATATCGGCGCAAGTGGCTGTTTACCCTGGCTAATAGTTCCATCGGCGCAAACGGTTTTGTGACATAGTCATCTGCCCCAATGTTCAGGCCGGTTACTTTGTCTATTTCTTCGCCTTTAGCGCTTAGCATTATGATGGGAAAATCATGTGTTTGGCGCAGGTGCATCACCATGGTGATGCCATCCATGCGCGGCATCATAATGTCCACAATAGCTAGATGGATATCGTTTTCTTTTGCGGCCTCCAGCCCTTCTATGCCATCTTGGGCTAAAATCACGTCGTAGCCCTGGGTACGCAGATATATGCCTATACCTTTACGTATCTCGTTATCGTCCTCAACCACTAAAATGCAAGACTTTTGCATAGCTATCCCCTTTTGTTTTGTTTTCTTGTATATATTACCACGCATAGGCAAGTGTTTGCATGAAATATTATACAAAATCTTGCAATGTTATAGCCGGCTCTCTTTTTAGTGCTTTGTTATATCATATAGAACGATTCTGAAAATATGGTGGAGATAAATCCGAAGATTTTCAAAAGAAAAGAAAAATTGTTTGTAATATACGCCGGAAACCGTAGATGTATGAAAACTGCATAAACGAAATGTGTGAATTTTTTAGGCGCGTAAGCAGCTGTAGTGCGAGTTCTTGACAGTTTTAGCGTATTAAGGGTATAATAATTAGTAACTTTACTAATGGGAGTTTGCGAATTAGTGGGAGGTCATATTTATGCTTGAAAAAAGCTTTGAACAGCTATATCTTTTGTTTCGTGCAAACTATTATAAGCAAATGGTGGAGAAAATAGGCACACGTGACGGTAGTTTATCTGCTACCGAAAGTTTTTGTGTGGAAATTATTTATCTGCTTAATAGACCTACCATCAGCCAGTTTGCTAAATATTTGAACATATCGGTGCCAAATGCAAACTATAAATTGGGCTGTTTGGTAGATAAAGGGTATGTACTGAAAGTGCCTTCAAGTGAGGATAAGAGGGAATATCATCTAGAAGTGACAGATAAATTTCTGGATTATTACGGGATGCAAGATAATACAATCAGCAGGCTGATGCAAGCTATCCGTAAAGAATTTTCAGAAGATGAAGTGGAATATATTGACACCACTATTCAAAAGTTTGTCAAAATCATGCAAGAGGATAACGAATGATAAAAATAATTACCGATACAGCGTCTGATATTACAACCACACAGGCTAGAGAGATGGACATTAGCCTTGTGAATATTTGTATCAATTTTGGCGATGTTGCTTATGACCAGCTAGCGGATGAGTCTTTCCAGTCTTTTTATGAGCTTTTGGAAAACTCGAAAGAACACCCAACTACCAGCCAACCGCCACCGGACGCATACCTGACATTGTTTGAAGAGGCAAAAAATAACAAGGATGATGTGGTAGTTGTGGCGCTATCGGCAGAGATGAGCGGCACGTTTCAGTCAGCCGAAATAGCAAAGAATATATGTGGGTACGATAATGTTTATATTGTGAATTCTCAGCAGGCTATTATTGGGCAACGCCTTTTGGTGGAGATGGCTGTAAAAATGCGCAAAGAAGGCAAAGCGGCAACAGAAATAGTAGATGTGCTGGAAGAGGCCAAAACCCGTGTGCGAACTTACGGTGCGCTTGACACGCTAAAGCATCTGCGCATGTCAGGACGTATACCAAAAACCACCGAGCTTTTGGGCACAATGATGGCGATAAAGCCTATGATATGTCTTGAAAACGGATCGGTGGTTATGGCGGGAAAAGCCAGAGGTCATGCGGGGCTTGTCACCAGCATGATGCGAAACTTTGAAAAAAATATGGAAGTGGATACGTCTGCACCGGTATATTTTGGATATACAAAAGATGTGAAACATTGCAAACATTTTAGTAAATTAGCTGCTACGAAATTTAACCTAAAAGATACAAGAGTATATCCTGTAGGGCCTATTGTGGGTACTCATGTAGGACCTTATGCGTTTGCATTTGCTTTTTTAGAGAAAGCCTAACACTTGTGTAGGCATTAAAAATGCCGAACTAAAAGATTTTCAGTAAAGAAAGTCTCTTGGTTCGGCATTTTTGATAAAATAAAGTCAGAGAGATAAGATGAAAAATTAATTTACAAGTGCAAAAGCTGTGTTTAGATATGTGGCAAAAAATAGCCACGCGAGATAGAAAAGTAAAGGTATAGCCGACGTTTTACGGATTCGATAGAATAAAATAACGCAGGCTAAAACTAATACATCTAAAGTGACAACGATGCCAAGCGCCAGCCATAGCTGATCGGCGCTAAAAAACACATAGCTCCATGTGAAGTTTATCGCCAGCTGTAGCCCATACAGGAAAAGTGCGGTGGTTTTTAGTTTTTTATCGGCCTTTGTGCGGATTACCATGTAGGATGCAAAACCCATGCCTAGGTATAAAAATGGCCAAACAACGCCAAAAAGCCAGCTGGGTGGAGCTAAAGGCGGCATAGTCATCATTTCATAAAGCAGCTGGGTGTCGGGCGCAAAAAGTATGGATACCCAGCCAACCACCGGCGGAATGATGAGGCAAACCAGTAAAAGGGGAATACTTTTCTTATCGATTAGTTTTTGTGTGGTGGCGGACTCGTTAATATAACTGATAGGTGGGGTATTTTCGTTCATGAAATCACACTCCTTTTTGTGTGGCGACGCACATGAAAATTGTATGCAAGTAATCTTTTGCGCATGCCATTCTTTCCTAAAGCATAGCAAACAGCATGTGGGGTTTTTGTCGAAACATTGATTTCAAAGGATGATGTACAGAGATATTCGTATAGTATACTATGATAGGTAGATTTGAATTATATTTAACAAGTTAAAGAGGGGAGCACTTAAATGTACGATGTAGTCATTATTGGGTGTGGCGTAGTTGGTGCGGCGGTGGCATATAGGCTGTCAAGATATAAGTTGTCGATAGCTGTGCTTGAAAAAGAAAACGATGTATCCAATGCTACTACCAAGGCCAACAGCGGCATCTTACATGCAGGGTACGACCCAAAATCGGGCACGCAAATGGCAAAGCTGAATGTAGAAGGTGTAAGGCTTGCCAAAGAGATTGCCGTAGCATTAGATGTGCCTTATGTGCAAAACGGATCTTTAGTGTTGGCGTTTGACGAAGCAGATGAAGAAACTATCAAAAAGCTATATGAAAACGGTGTCGAAAACGGTGTTTCGGACATACAGATGCTAACGGCGCAAGAAGTGCAGCAGATGGAGCCAAAGCTGAGCAAAGATGTAAAAGGTGCACTGTATGCGCCCACAGCCGCCATTGTCAGCCCATGGGAATTTGCCTTGGCAATGGCCCAAACAGCAGTAAAAAACGGCACAGAGCTGTTTTTAAGCAGTGAAGTGACAAAGATAGAAAAAGTTGCAGACGGGTTTTGCGTAACTTCAGGCAATAGACAGCTGAAATGCAGATACATAATAAACGCGGCGGGCGTGTACAGTGATACCGTGCATAACATGGTGGCACAACCGGATTTCAGCATCACGCCTGTGAGAGGACAGTATCACTTGCTAGATAAAGCCGAGGGCATACAAGTGAAAAAAACTATCTTTCAATGCCCGGGTAAGG
>CAYJIC010000025.1:0-19950 GCA_964370155.1 uncultured Oscillospiraceae bacterium | reverse complement strand
GTAGTTCATGCTGGGTTAGCTCTCTTACGTCGACACCGTCCAGCGTCACCTTGCCTCCGCTCACATCATAGAATCTTGGGATCAGGTTCATAAGCGTTGTTTTTCCGCTACCTGTAGCTCCAATAAACGCTGTTGTTTGGCCGGGTTTTGCAGTAAATGATATATTGGAAAGCACATCCTCCTCTGCACCACTATATCTAAACGATACATCGCAAAACTCTACTACGCCTTTTGCATCTTTACCCAGCGTTATCGGCTTCTTGGGATCGCTAATGGTGCTTTCACTGCGGAGTACTTTATCAATACGTTCAGCCGACACAGATGCTCTTGGCACCATAACAAACACAATAGCAATAAACAAAAAGTTCATTACCACCATCATTGCATACTGCATAAACGCCATGATATCGCCAACTTGGATGCTGCTTTGTGCCACTTGGTCAGCACCCAGCCAAATAATAAATAGTGATAAACCATTCATCACCAGCATCATTGACGGCATTAAAATATTCATAGCCTTGCCTACAAACAAGCTGTTTTTTGTCAGGTTTTGGTTGGCCTCTTCAAACCTCTCTTCTTGGAAATTTTGGTTTGAAAACGCACGCACCACCATGATTCCGGACAAGTTTTCCCTTGCCACTTGGCTAAGCCTGTCTATCAATGATTGCATTTTTTTGAAATATGGCAGCACCACAATAATCAATATTCCGATAATCAAAAGTAGAATCATCACGCCAACAGCAATTATCCAGCTCATGCCCGGGCTTTTGTTGAACGCCATAATAATACCGCCGGTTGCCATAATGGGTGCATAGCATAGAAGTCGCATACCCATGGTATACAGCATTTGCACTTGATTCACGTCGTTAGTCGTGCGTGTTATCAGCGATGATGTTGAAAATTTGTCCATTTCCACATTAGAAAATCCGCTAACTTTGGCAAAAATATCTCTGCGGATGTCACGTGCAACTCCGCTTCCGATACGTGCGAAAGAATATCCTATGATTACAGCACAAACAACGCTACCAACAGCCAGCAAAACCATGATTCCACCAATGCGTAAAATATACTCTGTTTGCATTTTTTCAAGGTCTGCGCCCAGGCTTAGATATATGCTTCTATTTATAGAAGCCGCTATGCCGTCCGTCAATATAGATGGTGCTTCTTTTGCGCTGGCTATCACTTCATCTAGCGCTTCTTGGCCTAAATCTGCACCCACTATCATGGCGCTTACATCTTCCATGTTCATTTCGACAGATGCGCCGTCTGTTTCTTGTGCGGGCATACCCTGCTCTGTGCTGACGCTTTGGATAAACTCGCTAAGCGCATATCCTGCTCGCCCAAACGCCGTGTCTACAGCCGCTAAATCACTTTCATCCGCTGTCAGCACCAATGCACTGTCGTCTTTAGCATAAGGAAAATCTTCATCTATTTCTTCTTTTTGCTGTGCCGATAAATCTTCATACGGCGTATAAGCCTCATAGACAATATTAAAATCTTCCTCGTCCATGAAAATATTCATAAAGCTCATTGTTTGCTGGTTTATCGCCTTTGGCGCAATTTCTTCTATGCCACTTTTTTGTATGCCCACATCCACAATATCGCTCATCATGTTTGGCATGTTAAGGTCCAGCGCAGCTTGTACAAGCAAAAAGCATATAGCCACTATCAAAATACCGACATATTTTTTTATATATCGTGACAATCTTATCAAGGCTTTCTTCCTCCTTCTTCGTTTTTAATTACCTTTTGCATTGCATCACTAAAAGTGTGTAGCAAAAAAAGTAACTGCTTTGTATCTTCTTTTCCCATCACTTCAAGCGCCTTCGATAACTGCTCCAACATATGTTCTAAAGCTTTTTCTGCTATACGTCTGCCTTGCTCAGTCAGCGAAATGAACATCACCCTGCGGTCGTTTTCGTCTGCCTTTCGGCTAATGAGCCCCATATCCACCAGCGCATTAACACGCTGTGAAATTCCCGGCGGGGTTTGCTTTAGCATTTGTGCCAGATTTTTTGCCGTCAATGGGCTTTCACCCATTTTTTCCTTTTCCAGCATCATGCCCAGCAGCATTATATCGCCTTTTTTAAACGGCGGCGGCGGCTGTACATTTTCCCACACTTTTCGAAACACCCCTATTTCATCTAAAAGGCGCGCGGCATGCTTATATTTTTTAGGCCACATCTTCTCACTGCTCATTTATTCTCCCCCATCTTCAGTTTATCGACAAAAACGTACAAAATATTTAAGCATATTAATTAAGTCTATTAAGTATTCTATCATAAAATACTCTTCATGCAAGCATTATTCTGTCGAATTCACAAATCTTTCTTAATTTTAGTGTAGTTGTATATTACCTAAAACATAATAGCCGCCATTTCTCTAGCTGTAGCTAGAAAAATGGCGGCTATTAACATTAAATTTCAAAAACAAATCATAAGTTGTTTATCACATCTTTTAAGCGCTGCGCCGCTTCTTTTGTTCGTTGCGCATCGCCAAATCCTGACATTCGGAAATATCCCTCGCCGTTGTTTCCGAAGCCTGCGCCGGGTGTGCCTACCACACCACCTTCTTTAAGCAATACATCAAAAAAGTCCCAGCTACCCATACCATTTGGGCACTGCATCCATATGTATGGACTATTTGTGCCACCCGAATGCCAAATTCCCACTTCTTTTAAAGCGTCACTGATGTTTTTTGCGTTGTTTTTATAATACTCCACATTTTCAAAGCAAGCTTTCATGCCTTCCTCTGTGAATACTTCCGCCGCAGCTTTTTGAATAATGTATGATGTTTCGTTGTATTTGCTGGCTTGGCGACGTGCCCACATAGCGTTTAGGCTTTGTCCGGAAGGTTTAATGTCTTGCGGTACTACGGTATATCCGCAACGTGTACCGGTGAATCCTGCAATTTTTGAAAAAGAGCAAATTTCCACTGCGCAATCTTTCGCACCTTCCACTTCGTAAATAGAATGTGGAACATCTTGGCCTGTAACAAACACTTCATACGCTGCATCAAACAAAATCAGCGCATCATTTTCTTTAGCATAGCGCACCCACTCGGCCAGCTGTGTTTTAGTATATGCAGCGCCCGTGGGGTTGTTCGGGCTACAAATATAAATCAAATCTACGTGCTGGCCAAACGGTGGTGCGGGCAAAAAGTCATTTTCTTTTGTGGCATTGACATAAGTGATTTTCCTGCCGGCCATCACATTGGTGTCTACATACACCGGGTATACCGGATCCGGCACCAGCACAACGTTGTCTTCACTAAACAAATCTACAAAGTTACCGCAGTCACTTTTTGCGCCGTCTGAGATGAAGATTTCCGATGTGTCTAAAGAAACTCCAAATCCGTTATAATATCCTGCAATTCTTTCTTTCAAAAATGGATATCCCGTATCTGGCCCATACCCATGAAATGTTGAAGCGTCGCCCATTTCCTTGCTTGCATCCACCATAGCTTTCACCACAGGCGCCGCCAATGGACGGGTTACATCTCCGATTCCCAAGCGAATTATATCTGCGTTAGGGTTTGCTTCAGTATAAGCCGATATGCGATTTGCAATATCAACAAATAAATAGCTTTTTGACAGATTTTGATAATTTGTGTTCAGTTTCAATGCAGTTTTCCTCTTTTCAATATATGTTTATCATCTAAAAAACAAAGCTTTTGTTGGGTATTGTGGCTCGCAGGTCACGGTGATACCCAGTTTTAAAAATGTGCTTTCATCGCCACGTGTGATAATGTCTGAACAGTGCACGTCGCACCCACGCAGCTTTGGCAGACATTCCAGTGCTTTTTCCGCTTTTTCGTCTGTAACCGCCGAAATGGACAACGCCTGAAGCACCTCTTCAAGTTTCAGCACCGGATACCGGCTTCCCAGTATTTCTTTTTTAAGACGCACAATAGGCTCTAAAACCTGAGGCGAAATTAAAAGTGCATCATCATCAATTCCCGCAAGCTTTTTAATACTATTTAATATCACAGCGGCTGTATCGTTCATCAAAACACTGCTTTTTCCTGTGATAATTTTGCCGTCCGGCAGCTCTAAAGCCACCGCACTGCGCCCGCTTTCTTTTGATTTTTCCACAGCCGGCTCCACAGTCTTTCTCTCTTGTGGGTGCAAATCAAGGATACTCATTAAATATTCAATACGCTTTACAGTTTCATTATCGCCTATACCTTGCAAATAACTGCATCTGGCCTTGTACCATCGTCTTATAATCTCTTGTTTTGCCGCATTTTTCACTACATCTTCATCCGAGATGCATTGGCCTATCATATTAACGCCCATATCTGTAGGGCTTTTATATACATCTTCTTTGGTGACACGCTTTAATATCGCACGCACCACCGGGAAAACTTCTATATCACGATTATAGTTTATCGCTGTTTTTCCATATGCTTCCAAATGAAACGGGTCTATCATGTTCACGTCTTTCAGGTCTGCCGTGGCCGCCTCATATGCCACGTTCACAGGATGTTGCAACGGCAAATCCCATACCGGGAATGTCTCATACTTTGCATAACCCGCTGTCAATCCACGCTTGTGCTCATGATAAAGCTGGCTTAGGCTGGTGGCTAATTTCCCGCTACCCGGCCCGGGCGCAGTTACCACCACCAGCGAACGAGTGGTTTCGATATATGGATTTGCCCCATATCCTTCCTCTGATACTATCACGTCCACATCCGAAGGATACCCGTTTGTAAGGGTGTGCACATATACTTTTTCGCCGCGCATCTCCAGCTTTTTACGAAACTGCTCGGCAGTGGCCTGACCAGTAAACTGCGTGATAACCACCGAACCGATATACAAATCCATCTTGCGCAGTGCATCAATAAGTCGCAAAACATCCATATCATAAGTGATGCCAAGGTCTGCACGGATTTTATTTTTTGCTATAGCGCCGGCCGATATACACAAAACAATTTCCGCTTGCTCGCGCAGTTCCCACAAAAGCTTCACCTTACCGTTCACATCAAATCCCGGCAAAACCCTGGCCGCATGGTAATCATCAAAGAGTTTTCCGCCAAACTCCAGATACAGCTTATCCACACGATTCACACGTTCTCTGATAAATTTTGACTGCTTTTGAATATATAACTCGTTGTTAAACCCCTTTTTTTGCTCCATCTTCTCCCCCAAAAAGTCTTACATTCAAATTTTCTTTTCATTCAGTTTAACATATTCACATATACTTTTCAATTAATCACCATACATTTAACCCCACACTTTTTAACTTTTTCATGATGAAAAATTCCAGCTCTGGATTTATATTGAAAATAGCATACTCAAGCACCAGTCTCGCCGAAAAGTATGCACAAACGTATAAAATACTTTGACATTTTTAGAAACTTATAATGTCAAATCAGAAAAAACAGCACCTATAAAATCACATAAAGTCCTACCGGCTATGACGATTTCGCAACCTTTAGCTCCGGCGCTGACACCAATTTCATCAAAAAGCAGTGCGGTTTCATCAATATATGTGGGATACTTTTTCTTCATTCCTATAGGCGAGCATCCACCTCTTACATATCCGCTTACGCTCAAAATATCTTTTACAGCAATCATTTCGATTTTTTTATTACCACTTGCATTAGCGGCTTTTTTTAAATCAAGTTCGCAACTTACAGGAACACAAAACACATTTATCCCGTTCTTATCGCCTTTTGCTACCAGCGTTTTAAATACTTCATCAGCAGACATGCCAAACTTTTCGGCCACTTGCGCACCTAAAATTTCATCTTTTTTTACTTCATATTCCTTTACTGCATATTTTATATTCGATAAATCAAGTAGTCTCATTGCATTGGTTTTTGTCAAGTCATCACCCCTTGTCCACAGATAGCAGCATGCCAAGCAGCATATTTTTCTTCATATCGCATGCCGGCATAAGCCGGGCTGGTGGAAGGAAGAGATACAGTGGGAATGGTGTTTTCTTTGTAGTGTCTGTGGAATAAATTAGCCGCCTTACTGCCATTAAATAAAATTTTTCTCACCTGTGGGTGCCGATAAAAAAAAGTATGAAAATCATTCGGAGTATAGTTTTTTATGGCGGTATCAAGCGATCCTTCGCGATTGGCCGAATGCACTACATCCCAAAGCGCAATTTTATGCCGCAAAAGCATATTGCAACGTTCCGGATAGTTATCGGAAAGCTGTTCGCCTAAAATACCACACATTATCTGCCAAAAAGCATTTCGCGGATGTGCATAATACTGATTTTCATGCAGCGATACATCACCCGGCAACGAACCTAAAATCAAGATTTCGCAACTTTGCTCAGAAAGTGGAGAAAAACTATGTTTCATTATATGCACTACTTTCATCAAAAATAGACGTCAACACAACCATATCTCTCACGAAATTCTGGCATATGCTTAACCTATCACAATACAGATTATTCGCCTTTTTCATTTGCATCATCTTCAAAATCTTTCAAATATTTTTCAACCGACCTTGTCATTTCTTTACTAAACTCACTATTAAATTTGCGCTTGCAAAAAGCTTTCATGTATTCGTTAAAATCTTGTTTATCATTAAGCAAGCCTCTTTCTCTTTGTTCATTAAAACAAGCTTTTACTTCTACATCGTTTAAATGTGGATAAGTATTTTCACCCACTATATATTTTAGGTCAAAGCGTGCTGGTTTCACTCGCTTTTGCTGTTGCTCTGTAGGGTATCCTATCACTAACATACATAAAGGCACCGTGCAATCCGGCAAGTTCAATAGCGCTTTATGCTCTTCATGATTTTCCAAAATATCTCCTATGTAGCAGCTTCCCAGTCCTAAACTTTCTGCCGCTACTACCATATTTTGTGCAGCTATCGCCGTATCTACAGCCGCAAGCATCAAATCACCAACTGCAACTTTACGTGGATTTGCACCCGCTAATTCAAAGCCTCTGTGCCAACGGGTATGGTCTGCCACAAATATAAACACCACCGGTGCTTTTGCTATAAACGGCTGATTGTCACAAGTCCTTGAAAGCGATAATTTCAGTTCATTATCTGTTACATCTATTATACTGTACAATATCTGGTTTCCTGCCGTGGGCGCTTGTATCGCAGATTCTAGCAACATTTGTTTTATCTCATTTGTCACTACATCTTCTTTAAATACTCGTACTGATTTTCTATCATATAAACTTTTTATTATTTCATTCATCATTTTCCACCTCGTTTACATCTTCACCAGCATACTGCAATTATATCACAAAAAGCAAAGACTCCAACCGATGAATCGGCTGGAGCTTGGTACGCCCGACTGGATTCGAACCAGCGACCTTTTGAGTCGGAGTCAAACGCGCTATCCAACTGCGCTACGGGCGCATGCAATTGTTTACGAATAACAATTTATAAAAGGATACCATAAAATATATGATTTTAGCAAGTGTTTTTACATATGTGTGATTTTATGATAAACTGATAGAAATATATACCACTATTCAAAAAGGAGGATATATACTTGAAACTAAACAATAACATTATAAAAAGCCTTGCACTGGTGGTAGTGGGTGGCGTGCTACTAAACTGGCTTTTAAATAACTTTGAAATAATAGGTACTTTTATATCGATAATATGGGGCTTGATCCTTCCTTTTGTGATAGGTTTCATGATAGCGTTTATTTTAAATATGCCGATGCGATTCATCGAAAACAAGTTTTTTCGCGGGAAAATGTCGCCGCTGAAACGCCTGCTTAGCTTTTTAATATCGCTTATACTATTGCTTTCGGTAGTTGGCCTGATAATAGGCATTGCTGTACCGCAACTGTGGGCCACAGTTGTATTGCTTACAGAAAGTATGCCGGGATACATTGCAAGAATAGAGCAAGACCTTGCAAAATACTATCAATATATTCCGGAAATACAAGTTTGGATAGAAAGCCTAGACCTTGACTGGGGCAAGATGTTTGAAAGCTTTACCGCGTTTTTAACAAGTGGCGCAAGCGACTTTTTCACTTCCACTATATCCATTGCCACATCCATTGCCGGCGGGATATTTACGTCGCTTATCTCTGTTGTGTTTGCTTGCTACTTGTTATTTGGCAAAGAGCATTTAATAGCCCAGATAAAAGGCGTATTGCAAGCATATATACCACAAGAAAAATATCTGAAAATCAAAGACGTGGCATCTCTTACCTCGCGCACATTCTCAAACTTTATTTCAGGCCAGTGCCTAGAGGCAGTTTTACTTTCGCTGGGCTACCTTTTGATTTTAAGCGTGGGTGGGTTTGATTATGCACTTTTAATATCAGTGGTAGTCGGATTTTTCTCACTTATTCCGCTGGTGGGAGCTTACATAGGATGCGCAGTGGGCGTGTTTTTACTATTGGTATCCATGGGCTTTTGGCGGGCACTGGCGTTTGTTATCATCATGATTATCGTCCAGCAAGTGGAAGGTAACATCATCTACCCAAGAGTGCTTGGTTCTTCCGTGGGTTTGCCGCCGGTAGGAATGCTGGTAGCAGTCACCATCGGCGGTGGCGTAGCCGGCATATTTGGCATGATATTCTTTATCCCACTGTTTAGTGTGATATATATTCTAATTCGTAAAGATGTAACGACAAAGCTGGAAGAAAAAGGCGTTGAAAATCCGGTACATGCACTGACAGAAAAGACAAAACATCATAAAAAGTGGCGACATAAGCTATCAAAATATGAAAATAAAAGGCCTGCGCCTGAAGAAACTGAAGAAACAAATAGCACTAATACCAAGGGAGAATAGCCCGTGAGTGAAAGAAAAATAATTGGGGCAATGAAAATATTCGCACAAGAATTGCATCAGCTACAGGATAAGCATGATGTAAATCTTGTGCTGAGCCCCGATAACCTACTAATAAACGAAGAATCGGTGTCATTGAAGGATACCGCACCACAAAGTGATATTGCACGGGCTTACCCATTTTTTTCAGCGCCGGAAGTGGCAAAAGGTAAGGCCACGCCTGCCTCTGTGGTATATTTTCTTGGCGCTACAATGTATATGATGCTTACAGGCATACCACCACAAGATGTAAGATCACGCACCTCAAAAGAAGACTTGCTACAAAAAGCAGATGACTTTTCGGCTCTGGTGAATAAGGCCACGGCGCTAGAAATCAGTGATAGATTTACGGATTTAGATGATTTCATGCAGGCTTTAGAAAAATGGGAAAGTGCAAAAGAAGAAGATCAAAACCAGATGGACAATATAGAAAAAGAAGAACAAGACACAGAAAAAGAAGACCTCAAAGCGAAGCCATCAAGTGAAAGCGTAGATGAAGAAGTAACGCAAGAACCTGACGCAGAAGACGCAGAAGAAGAAAATTCCGAGGCGGCTACCGAGCCACAAAACGAAGATGTAAGCTTATCTTCACCAAAAGATGAAACGTCACAAGAAAGCGATGAAGAATCTGGCACAAACGAAACAGTGGAGCCTGAAGACGCTGAAGCAATCGTACTAAAAAACGAGACAGATCCTATTAAAAGTAAAAAAATGTTGCAAACAGCTGTTTTAGCGGTGGCAGGCGTGCTGATAGCTGTTGTATGCGGACTATTGATATGGGCCGAAATACAAAAAGAAAACGCCCAAGACGCATTTGCCGACGAAGATTATCCACGGCTTGTCAGTATTGTGGACAGCACTCTATGGATAGAAAATGATTTTGCATGGCAATACGACTACAGCAAAGCATGGATGCTACTACAAGAAGAAGAGCACGACGAAGCCCTAGAGATATTACAGTCGTTATCAGGCTATGCATCAAGTAACGATTTAGTGCAGGCGACATGCTATGACTTAGCAATGGATATGATGGAGCAAGGCGACTTGAACGAGAGCCTCCAAGTGCTTGATTTTTTAGAAGACTACAAAGACAGTGAACACTATATCGAATGTCTAGACAACTATATAATGGCTCAAAATTCATCAGATAAACACGAGCAATATATAACATACACATCACTTGATAGTTTTTTGGATAGTGAAGAGCTGGCGGCAGGTCTGGCTAATGAGCTTTATGAAGAAGAGTATGATGTTGCCATGAGCATGTATATGAGCTCGAATGCTGCACATATAGTTGCATCTATAGATCTTTTTGCAGAGTTTCCGCCGGAATATAAGAACTCGGGCAAATATGCGCAAGCAGCACAAGCATATAAACAAGGTGTAGCTTCTTTGGAAGATGCACAAACTGCACTAAACGCGCTAAGAGAACTACAAGACGAAGTTTGGATAGAGCCACTTGTCATGAGTGATGAATATATCAGATTATTTTTAAGCGGTAACTGGGAGTCAATCGATGGCGGTGGCACGATGGAGTGGATATTTGACTCTCGCGGCAGTGCATATCATTTTGAAGGCTTAGAGCAACGGATAAGCGGCGAATATAGCGTGCAAGACAAACAACTTATCTCAGAAAACGGATATGAAGATGTAGAGATTGTGTTTATTACCATGGACCAGGTGATATTAAGGTTTTCTGAAAGTGAAGAGTACATATTTAATAGAATTAATTAAATATATTAACTATTTGAAAATATCGCAAAAAAAGAATCCCTCGGCATATACCGAGGGATTTTGCTTTGTTTAATTAGCTAGCAGGATAAAGTTTGTTGATATCATTTTGTATCAAGCTAAGGTTGATGTAAGAGCCAAGTCCGGGAACTACAATGGCTAAGATAAGGTACAGTGTGCTGTTGTCACCACCGGTGAAGGGTGCAAAAGCTTTACCCAGCTTGAAGTACCAAAAGTATGTGTATATGCCACAGGTGATGATGGACAGTAAGATTACCATACCAAAACCTTTGTTCCATTCAGTAGGATTTACCTGGGTAGCAACCGAGTTGATGGTATACATCCAGTAAATACCGTAAATACCGAAAGTGACAAGGGTCAAGACAATACACAAAGGAATACTTTTATACATAACAAATAAAACCGCCTCTCCAATAATAATAATCTAATATTATCATGTTACTAAAAAAAAGTCAATTGAAGAAAGCTGAGTACAATAGGAATATTCCGATATATGCCCCAAACAAGTAAGGCGCCAACACACAACCATGATAAAATTTGTGTTACTTTACCATAATATGGTTTTCCCAGCGTCCATCTAACCCATATGCTTATCAAAAGAGGAATAAGTATCGGAAGTAAAAACGTAAGGCCGAGGTTCGCATACACAGCACCTTGCAAATCGCCACGGAGTAAAGAAAGAATTGCAGTGGTAATACCGCAGCCGGGACACTGCAAGCCGGTGATGGCATGAAACATACACGGAATATAAAACCCGGTAAAAACACCCTGCAAGTAATATAAAAATCCGACAAAAACAGCGATTAAAGTAGCAAGTATTCGGCGCTGAAAAAGAGATAATGAGTTCATAAAATATCCTTGAATAAAATCATGTGATTGCAACTAATATGATGAATATTATATACTAAAAAATCAAATATTTCCACAGAGATACATAATCAAGTATGATAAAAATTTGAAGTATATGCTGAATAAACATGCATGTAAACGTCAAAATTACCAAAATTAGTAGTTCAAACTATCGCAGACGTACAAATTACATGTGCTATTGTGGAAATTAATTGAAAGTTGTCGATGTATGGTATATACTTTTGATAAGTATGCATAAAGATAAGTTTTATTTTTTCCTTTTAAAAGTGCAAATCATGATATAAGGCAATATTAACATCATGCGAAAGCTGGATTGTGTATATATAAGCACATAATAATGTTTGAATATTTGAATATAAGTTATGTAAATAATCAAAGCATTAAAGCGCCACAAGAAAGGGAACAGATATGAAAAACTTAAAAGTCAAAGGAAAGTTAGCCGTTGCATTTGGTTCATTAGTTATGATTTTTATAGCAACCATTCTATGGGCTGTTTCCAATGTGTCTGCAATCGGAGACAGGACTCTTTCTCTTGAACACTCGCATGACGCGGAAAAAGTTCTAAACACCATTGAAAAAGACATGCGCGATCTAGAAATTTATATGTACAAAACCATATTAGCGCTTGAAGATGGACAGGGCGTGTCCGAGGATACAGATGACGCTGTGCAGGCGATATTTGTATCTGTCGGAGAAGCAATTGCTGAAGTAGATGCCCTGTTTAAAAATGACACAAGCGGTGTGTTTGCAGAAGAAATACCAAAACTAGAGGAACTGCAAGCACAGTTTGAGCAGTTTCTTGCAAGCACATCAACAATAGATACCCAGCAAATTACTGAAGAGATGCTGGAAAATGATATTATGCCGGTAATTGAAAGCATGCTGGTTTTGGCTGGTGAAATAACAGATCTCACAGAAATAAATGCAACCGACCAAATTTTAGATATTGAAAACAAGATATCACAAACACTTATTGCTTTTGCAATAAGCGGTGTGTTCATGCTAGGGCTGATGGCAGTGTGGTTCATCAGCTTGACAATACGAATCACAAAGCCACTATATGAGATGCAAAAAATTAGTAGCGAGCTGGCAGAAGGCAACCTAAAAGGCATTAAGTTAACCTATGAATCCAAAGACGAATTTGGTGCTGTGGCAGATTCCATGCGCGAGATGATACATAATCTCAGATCTTATGTTGTGGACATTCAGCGCGGTATGAGCGAGATAGCAGGCGGCGACTTAGACATTCATCCCGAAGTTGAGTTTAAAGGCGAGTTTGTCGACATGGCGCAAAGTATCGTAGCGGCTGTGGCCTCCTTTAACGATGCTCTTACACAAATTTCTCTGTCGGCAGATCAAATCACAATGGGTGCAAGCCAAGTGTCTTCAGGTGCACAAACTTTGGCACAAGGCGCTACAGAACAAGCAGGAACCATTCAAGAACTATCGGCGGCAATAAATGACGTCACAGCACAAACAAACGAAAATGCTAAAAATATACAAACAGTGAACGAAAAAGTACAGTTTGTGGGCCAACAAATGGGCCATACAGACAACCAAATGAAGGAAGTAATATCGGCAATGCAGGAAATCAGCAATTGTTCTGATGAAATCAGTAAAATCATCAAAACTATTGAAGATATTGCCTTCCAGACAAACATTTTGGCACTTAATGCAGCTGTAGAAGCAGCCAGAGCAGGCGAAGCAGGTAAAGGGTTTGCTGTGGTTGCCGACGAAGTACGTAATTTAGCCCATAAATCTGCCGAGGCATCTAAAAGCACAGCCGAACTTATCGAGAATTCTTTAAGGGCAGTAGAAAATGGATCAGCAGTGGCCGCTGAAACAGCAAAGGCAACAAGTGATGTTTTAGTAGGCGCTCAAGAGATTATGAATATATTGGAGAAAGTGGCTAGCGCCTCTGTATTACAAGCAGATTCATTAACGCAAACAACCACAGGTATTGATCAGATTGCAGTGGTAATACAAATGAACTCTGCAACATCTGAGGAAAGTGCGGCGGCAAGCCAAGAGCTTTCTGCACAAGCACAGATAATGAAAAATCAGGTCAATCGTTTCCATCTAATAGAAAATGCGCCACCAGCCGCGCCACCGGTACTTGCGCTGGAAGAAGGCACATAAACATAAAAAATACTGCACCCCATAGTATCTGTTATGCATCGGTAATACATACACTGAGTAGGATACATGGTAGGATGCTGTAAGCGTTGAGCAGCCTGATATGTATGAGGCAAAAACGGCATAATTACAAATAAAAATAGGCTATACCGAATAAGCATTTGGTGTAGCCTATTTTATTTGTAAAGTGTCTTCCTCTATTATAATATCCTTCCTTGATATCTTTTTCCAATCAAAAAAAGGAATGAGATCTTGTGCCGATATAGGTGTAGGAGTTGGAATAAGTCCGGCTAAATATCCCAGTTGCCCAATTATGACATGTGGTGTTTTGTAAGACTGGCGCAAAACGCCTAGATCGAGGTCTTTGTCGCGTTTAGATAAGCGGCGGCCATCAGGCGCTAAAAGAAGAGGTACATGACAGTATGTAGGCGGTGTGTACCCTAATGTTTGCATAAGCCATGTTTGACGTGCAGTACTCGATAATAAATCACGACCTCTAACAACCTCGGTAACGCCCTGTATTCCGTCATCTAAGGGTGTGCAAAATTGATATGCAAACACACCATCTCGACGCCGCAAAATAAAGTCACCGCATTCTTGCGAAATCTGCTGGGTATATTCTCCTTGACAAATATCAGTAGTTGCAACAGTGATATCGGGTACTTTTATACGTGTAGCGAACTGTGTGGTTTGCTTTTTTACACGGCGTTGCGCGTCTGAAAGGTGTATACATTTGCGAGTATAAACATACGTGCCGTCGCTTGCGTGTGGAGCATTAGCAACATGTAATTCTGCTCTTGAGCAAAAACATGGATAAAGAAGATTCAAGCGTTCAAGTTTTAATAGTTCTTTTTCATAAAATTCAGTGCGCGTGCTTTGAAAGTATTCAGGCGCATTTTCAGAAAGTTCAATATTTTCAGGCAAATGATTTTCATCCGTTATGCCAAATCCCGGGCCTTCATCCCAAATAAGGCCTAGCCACACTAAATCTTTCATCATCGCAATAGTGTATTCGGACTTTGTGCGATATATGTCTAGATCTTCGATGCGAAGCATGATGTTACCATTTTGGCTTTTGGCAGATAACCAGCATAGTAAAAAAGAAAACACGTTTCCTAAATGCATACGCCCACTTGGCGTTGGAGCAAAACGGCCTTTCATATAAGCTTCCTTTCATGTGGCACTCGCCCACTGCGTTTTCGCTTTCATAATAAATATAGCGAAAACAAAGATGCATGGTTTAAATGAACTTAAACAAACCATAGCATCTTTTAAATAAAAATATTTTTTATTTTAGCAGTAGGCACTTATCGACCACAACAACTTTTGCCAAAATAACTACTATTAGTTATTTCACTAATCATTATCATCGTTTGTAGAACAGTCATCGTTGTCATCACTATAATCATTGCAAGTCTCATCTTCCGAACTTGTTTTTGAAAGTGTGTCAACATTTTGACTTGATTGCTGCTGATTTTTTCTAGCTTTGTACACCATCAACAGCCTATAAGATCCGACCAAAATCAGCATAACGCCAACACCAATGGAAAGAAAGTGCACCAATTCCCAATTTGCAAATGGCACCTCCCATAAAGGTGCAAGGCAGGTGTACGCAAAGTAGTAACATACACCACCCAAGAAAATACCAGGCATATTATTCTCCTAATAAATATTTATTATTCAGCTGTGGAATCAGCCACAGAAGACACCACTGATTCGGCTACAGATGCACTACTCTCTTGTGGCATAGACGGCACAGAAACACTGCTATCTTCTAATGACATACTGGACGACACTGGTACAGACACGCTGCTACTAGAGGCCACCGGTATATAAGTGGTGTTATTTTCTATAGAATATAGATAATAGTCACTACCGTCACGCCTTAGTAGAAAATCACGATATTGTACAGGATTCTCATAGTCCGGCGTAGCAATAACTTGATTGTCTTGAGTATATGCAGACACATAACCTACCAATACACGATGCACGCTACCGGACTCACGCGTAATGTCAACCACAGTCGCAAGATAATCGGGAATCATACTGGTTACAGGTATAGCATACACCTGAGCCTCCTCATCAAATGTATATACCAAATCGCGTACACTGAATGTGGTGTGCCCGGAAAAACGGAAGTCCGGGCCAAACAATGAAATGCCATACTGATCCATTTCAAGCGCAGTAACTAGCGCCTCGCCATTATCGTTACGAGATACGTTTTCACCTTTTTGGTTAAGCACGCCCCACAAAGAAGCTTCTTTTAAGCTGTTTTCATCAACCTGAGAAATAGATTCAAACGGCAATATGTCAAACCAAACAAGTGGTTCAAAACGAGCCTGATATTCTTCTTCTTGATGGCTTACATCCAGCCAGTCAGTCAAAATATTTATACCGCCCTGCACAATGGAAAACGCACCAACAACAATTAAAATAGTAAGCGCAAACCCAATAAACTGTCTATTACGTCGACGAGAAGCACGTTGTTTTTCGTCTCTTTGAGCTTTTGTTTGCCGTCTGCGAGACTTTTCTTTGGGCTTTGATTCTTCTTTTTTTGGCGAAGTCTCTTTACGAGGTGTTTCAGACTTTTCTACAGAAATTAGCGTAGCAGGTTTCGAACTCGGCAAAGAAGATGCATCACTACGCAAAGTGGATGCAACAGAAGCATTTTTTGAAGCTATTGTATCGGGCGCCACTTTTTGTTGTGACTCAGGCACTGTAGACGAAACAGAAGATGCTTCTTTTGCAGGTGAAGATGGTTTTTTTGTGGCGGGTCTGGAAGAAAACTTACGAAAAGAAGTAGACCCAATAGAGGCTCTACCGGGTGAAATGTTTGTTACTGTCGGTACTGAAGAATCATCTTTACCGGATGAATTTACTGTACTTGTATCCAAACTAGGCATAGCTGATTTCGATGAATCGCCAGTAGGATTAAAGTTATCCGAAGTATTGATAGGGTTTTTATCGTCTGCCATGAAATGTCCTTTCCGAAATAAGAAAATTAGCGTGTTTGTCCGCTTCCTTTTACAATATACTTGTAAGCGGTAAGCTCGTATAATCCCATGGGGCCGCGTGCCCCTATTTTTTGTGTGGATATACCCATTTCACAGCCAAGACCAAACTCGCCACCGTCGGTGAACCTGGTAGAGGCGTTGTGATACACAGCGGCACTATCCACCTGCTGTAAAAAATCACTTGCGGCTGTATCATCGTCAGTGATAATAGCATCAGAGTGATGTGTGCCGTGGGCGTTTATATGCAAAATAGCATCGTCTAGAGAGTTTATGACTTTTACTGCCATTATATAGTCCAAAAATTCTGTGTCAAAATCTGCATCCGTGGCAGGGTTACCTGTCCCGAGAATATCCAAGGCATCTTTATCTAAACGCAACTCCACATTTTGAGCCAAAGTTTTCGCTAAAACAGGCAAAAAATCGGGTGCGATATCTTTATGTACCAAGCATACCTCGGCAGAATTACATACAGATGGGCGGCTTGCCTTTGCGTTGTGTATGACGTCTGCTGCCATGTCAAAATCTGCGCTTTTGTCGACGTATACATGGCAGATACCGCTACCGGTTTCAATAACGGGAACGCCACGTGCGCCGTCAACCACTGCACGGATAAGCCCTGCGCCGCCTCTTGGTATCAGCAAATCAACAAGGCCTCTTGCACAAAGTAGCTCATCTACACTTTGGTGTGTTGTATCCTCCACCAGCTGTATGGCATCTTGTGGAAGGCCATGTTCGCTTAAAGTAAGGCGCAGTATGTTTGTAATAGCAGTATTAGATAAAATAGCGTCCGAGCCACCACGTAGTATACACACATTACCACTTTTAATACACAATGCAGCGGCATCACTCGTCACGTTTGGGCGGCTTTCGTACACAATGGCAACAACACCCAGCGGTACACGTACTTTTTGAATAAAAAGCCCGTTTGGATGGTTATACTCTCTTTCCACCGCGCCTAAAGGAGACGGAAGTTTTGCCACTGCCAGCATCCCGCTTGCCATGTCGTCAATACGCTCTTTCGTAAGGCGAAGGCGATCAAGCATTACGGGTGATATCTTATTTTCGGCATTTTTCAAATCTAAAGCATTCGCCGCTAAAATATCCGGGATAGATGTTTGTAAAGCATTTGCCATGCTACAAAGTAAATTGTTACGGTTTTCTTCCGACACTAAGGCCATGGCCGACTTTGCTTTTTGAGCATCTTGAAGTATGGTTTGTACATTGCTCATAAACAGTTCCTCCCCTTGATAAATATTTATGGTTAGCGTGATTTATTCATGAAAAGAAAAACGTGTACCAACAGCCACACCATCTACAATATCATAAAGGCATTCAGGATTTTGCCCATTGGTAATTATCATATCAATATGATGCGATTGCAGTTTTTTTGCGGCAAGCAGTTTTGTGTGCATACCGCCCGTGCCAAGTGTGGAACCAATGCCACCGCCCATATGAAGCAAGTTATCCGACACATCGGTGACAACAGGGATCAATTTTGCTGCAGGATCTTTTCGTGGGTCAGCGGTGAATAGGCCGGGTATGTCAGACAAAAGTATCAATAAATCAGCTTTTGCAATAATGGTAACTTCGGCACTCAGCGTGTCGTTGTCGCCAATTTCACCACCCTCTATCTCGGCAGTGGCCACGGTATCATTTTCATTTATGATGGGAATAACACCAAGCTCAAGTAAGCGAAACAATGTAGCTTCCACATTTTTGCGGCGTCCATCATGCTGGATATCCTCGGCAGTAAGCAAAACCTGGCCCACTGTATGGCGATGCTTTGCAAACATCCTATCGTAGGTATACATCAGCTCGCACTGACCCACCGCAGCAGTAGCCTGACGTGATGGGATATCATCGGGACGGCTGGGCAGATGCAGTTTGCCCACACCCATGCCAATAGCGCCTGAAGAAACTATCAAAACTTCATGTCCGGCATTTTTAAGGTCTGATATTGTTTTACACAAAAGCTCCATCCGCCGAATATTCAGCCCACCGGTAGCATGTGTGATGGTAGATGTGCCAAGCTTTATAACAAGTCGCATACAGAGTGCTCCTTTTGAACTATCTGTTTTTATACATTTTTTGGTAGTAATCAAGATATGCGCCCGAGGTCACATCTTGCAACCATTCGTCGTTTTTCAAATACCAGTCAATAGTCATTTCGATGCCTTCTTCAAAAGGTGTCTCAGGCTTCCATCCAAGCTCGTCGTGGATTTTCTTAGGGTCTATGCCATAGCGGCGGTCGTGGCCTTTACGGTCAGTAACATAAGTGATGAGGGATTCGTTGACTTCTTTGTCCACAAGGTCATGCACAAGACCGATAACTTTTTTCACAATAGCAATGTTTGTACGCTCGTTATGGCCACCGATGTTATATACTTCGCCAAGTTTGCCACCGAAAAGTACCAGGTCAATGGCGCTGCAATGGTCGGTAACATACAGCCAATCGCGCACGTTTAGGCCATCGCCATATACAGGCAAGTTTTTCTTTTGGCAAGCGTTATGTATCATCAACGGAATAAGCTTTTCAGGGAACTGGTATGGGCCGTAGTTGTTGCTACATCTTGTGATGCAAGCAGGGAATCCATACGTGTCGTGCCATGCCGCTACAAACAAGTCAGAAGATGCTTTACTTGCAGAGTAAGGCGAGTGAGGACAAAGGGGTGTTTCCTCGGTGAAAAAGCCTTCGTCGCCCAGGCTACCGTATACTTCGTCTGTGCTAACTTGCACATATTTTACGTCACTAGGCCAGCCGCCACCTTCTTTTTCCCATGCTTTTTGCGCTTGGGAAAGCAGGTTTAAAGTACCCATTACGTTTGTGCGTGCAAACACGCCGGGGTCTTCAATACTGCGGTCTACGTGGCTTTCAGCGGCAAAGTTCACCACAAGGCGAATGTCATGCTTTTTAAACAAATCTGCCACAAGGCTTTCGTCGCCTATATCTCCCTGCACAAATATATGGCGGGCATCGCCCTCAATTTCTTTTAGGTTTTTAAGATTGCCGGCATATGTCAAAGCATCCAAGTTGATAATAGTAATGTCTTCATATTTTTTAAGCATATATAAAACGAAATTGCTACCGATAAAACCGGCGCCGCCTGTAACCAAAATATTTTTCATGTAATACATTCCCCTTCATAATAAAATAACTATATGGTCAAAACATTATAAACTATCTAAATACTCCTGTAAATAAGCAGCCAGGGCATCTTGCCAAGTGCGCATATTATCGCCCACAGTAAGACGAAGCATGGTATGCTCTAAAGCAGAGTTCAGCGGACGCTTTGCCGCTGTTTTATATTCGTCCGAGGTGCAAGGGGTTACAGGAATATCTTTTTTAGCTATACGGAAAATCTCCATGGCAAAATCATACCATGTTGTGGTGCCGCCTCCTGTGATAT
>CAYJIC010000024.1:0-20119 GCA_964370155.1 uncultured Oscillospiraceae bacterium | reverse complement strand
ATGGAATAAGTTTGAAAGGACTGTTCATAATTATGAAAATCGGAACTGTAGGCACCAATTTTGTAGTGGCAAATTTTATCGAAGCTGCACGAAAAATCAATGGAGTAGAAATTTCTACATGCTATTCACGCAGTAAAGATACTGCAGATTCTTTTGCAAAGAAACACAATATTGCAAAAGTTTATACTGATAAAGAAGCTTTTTTACAAGATGAAAGTCTTGATTTCATTTATATTGCCACACCAAACTCTTTACATTATCAGTGGACAAAAGACGCATTAAATGCCGGAAGAAACGTATTGTGTGAAAAACCTTTTGTCTCTTTTTCAGAAGAGTTGTCTGAGCTTATTGCGCTTGCTAAAGAGAAAAATTTATTTTTATTTGAAGCTGTTACTGTCCCGCACCTTCCGAACTTCAAGCTTCTTAAAAATTATGTAAGCGAAGTAGGAGATCTTAGGCTGGTACAACTAAATTTCTCACAATATTCCAGCCGCTATGATGCATATCTTCGTGGTGAAAATCCCAATATTTTCAGTCCTGAGTTTTCCGGTGGTGCGCTTATGGACCTAAACTACTATAATCTTAACTTTATGGTAGGACTTTTTGGCGAGCCTCAAGATATCGTATATTATCCCAATAAAGCAGATAACGGCATTGATACTTCGGGTGTGATGATTCTTACCTATCCTGGATTTGTTTGCACTGCAGTAGCCACTAAAGACTCCAAAAGTGAAAACTGTATACAGCTTCAAGGTGACAAAGGATACATTCACATTCCTTCTGTTTCTAGCCTTTGTGCAAGTTTCACTGTCAATCTCAACGATGGTAGCTCCACTTCATATAACGAGCAAAAAGAAGACAACGTACTGTATTATGAAATGGTAGACTTCGTCGACATTGTTTCAAGAGGCGATATGGCCAGCTGTCACGCTTTGCTTGACCACAGCCTAGTCATTGCGAAACTCGTGGAAAAAGCACGCAAAGACGCCGGTATTGTTTTTGCGGCTGATAATTAACTTTAAATAATATATCGGAGAAATCGAATGAAAATCAAAAGCAGCCGTATATGGCTATACGGTGTTTTCATGCCGGCTTGTATACAGATAGAGAATGGCCGTATTTTAAGCATTTCACCTTTTGTTGCAGACGATGACGCGGAAGACTACGGCGACAAACGCATTGTACCCGGATTTTTAGACGTCCACACTCATGGTGCCTACATGGCAAACCCTGCACATGCTGAAGAAAAAAGCATGAAAGAGTGGATTTCCAAACTGCCACTTGAAGGAATCACCGGCTTTTTGCCTACTACATATCCGATAGACTTTGATATAGAAGAAAATAGCCTACGTATTTTGTCAAGCCTTATGGACGATGCGCCTCATGGTGCCGAAATTTTAGGTATTCACATGGAAGGCCCTGCCTGTAATCCCGAATATAAAGGCGCTATGGATACAAAGTGGATGCTTACGCCTACTCCCGAAATGATAGACCGTTATCACACCATGACTGACGGAAAAGTACGTTATATGACCATAGCGGCTGAAACTGATAAGAATCATGCCGCTATCCGTCACGCTGTAGAAAAAGGAATTGTAGTCACTATCGGACACAGCGCCGCCACATTTGACGAGGCCATACTCGCTTTATCAAATGGCGCTACATGCTTCACCCATGCTTTTAACGCAATGACGCTGCTACACCATAGGAAACCAGGTTGCGTGGGCGCTTTAATGCGCAGCGATGCTTTTTGTGAGGCTATTTTCGACGGCCTGCATGTTGACTATAATGTGCTTAACATTTTATTTAAAACAAAAGGCAAAGATAAAGTGGTGGGTGTGTCTGATTCCCTTTTGGCCAAGGGATTAGCGCCGGGCGAATATATTTTAGGCGACAACAACCCTATCACTGTGCACCAAAGCGGTGTCGCTACCATCACAGGAACAGACACCATCACCGGTGGCACTATGTTCTTCAACCGCGGCCTACAAAACATGGTAGAAAAAGGTGGCATCCCGTTTGACTGGGCGCTTGCGTCCATCACTGCCAATCCCGCTGCCATGCTGGGTTTAGATCATCGGATTGGGCATCTTCGCGCCGGCTATGATGCTGACATCGTTGTTTTAGACGACAATTATGATATCGCTGCTACTTATTGTAAAGGAAAGAAGGTCACAAAATGAAACTTGGCATTGGTAAAGAAAAACTAACCCCACATAAAGCTGCCCGCCTTGCAGGTTTTGCAGCACGTCGTGATGTGACTGGTGTGCATGATGATTTATATGCTCGTGTGTTTAGCTTTCACCATGATGATTTTTCTACGCCGCCATATCTTATCATCCAGTTAGATGTTTTAAACGTCGATCATTTGTATATGACAACTTTGCGCGATTTACTTGCACCACTTGGTATAAACGAAGAAAATTTTGTTGTTTTTTGCAGTCACACGCATTCTGCCCAAGGCGGCATATTCGACGTCAGCAGCGGGCATAAATCCATGATGCGCGAGATGATTGGCGACAACGATCCCGAACTGTTACAGGCACTTTTGGATAACAGCATGGTTGCCATAAAGCAATCGCTGGGAAATCCACAAGAGTTCACATCACGCATGGCTCACGGCACATTGGAAGAGCTTGGCACAAACCGTCACTCACCCGACATGCGCAGTGATCAAAACGTGTTTTTAATCGAGTTTACCATGGCTGATGGCACCAAAGCACTTTTGTATAACCTATCTTGCCATCCCACCGTTATGAACCACGAAAACATGCACGTTACTGCTGATTGGCCCGGTGCTGTCAATGCTATTTTGGACAATGAATACTCGCTGGTTGCATTTTTCAACGGCTCGTGCGGTGATATGTCCACTAGGTTTACAAGAAAGGAAAGTACTTTTGATGAAGTGAGCCGATACGGCAATATTGTCGCTTCGAAATTGCGTTCTTTATTGTCTGTGGCAGAGGATTTCGATCTTTCCGACATCAGCCTTTCTTATCACGGTATCACATTGCAAGAAGCAGAAGTTGATAGCGTGCCGGTTGCCGCCGAAAAGCTTGCGCAAGCCGAAGAAGCATATGCGCAAAAACAAACAGAGACAGATGATGTTACTGTTTTACGCAAAGCTTACTCTTTTGTAGAAGGTGCACGCATGAACCATTTCCGTGCACAGGCGTTTTTAGGGCACACACCCGGCGATTATGTTGTAAATGTTGGCTTACTTCGTTTTGGTGGTGTGACCGTCGTTTGTTCTCCATTTGAGCTATATTCTGTTTTAGCTATGCAACTTAAGGATTGCTACAGTGTCGAAATGTTTGGCTATACCAACTGTCTTCTAGGCTACATGGCCGATGCCGACAGCTACGACGCAGGCGATTATGAAGCACTCTCCAGCCGCTTTGCTAAAGGCCAAGGCGAGGTATACATACAAAAGCTGATGGATTTATTAAAACAAGAGGGCATTCCCACTTTATAATACATTTTCGGAGGTTTTAAGAATGACTGAAATTTCTCGTTATTTTTCATATTTATCTGATGTGTTGGCCGAGGCCGGACGCTCGCAAGAAGATAACATTAAAAAAGCAGCGCAAGTGATAGCTGACGGATATGCAAACGGCAAGCAGTTCTATTCTTTTGGCACCGGCCATTCCCACATGATAGCCGAAGAACTGTATATGCGTGCAGGCGGCCTTGTGTTTGCCCGCGGTATTTTACCGGGCGAGCTAATGCTACATGAGTTTCCTCACAAAAGCACTTTGCTGGAGCGTTTGCCCGGATATGCCGATGCTTTGTTGCAGCTGCATAACTTGCAAGCTGGCGATACACTGATAGTTATTTCAAACTCCGGCACAAACAGTGTACCACTGGAAATGGCCATGGGCGCCAAAGAACGCGGCGTTTATGTTATCGCCATCACTTCTTTAAAGCACTCAAAAAAAGTCACAGCACGTCATGAAAGCGGTAAAAAACTGTTTGAAGTGGCTGATCTTGTACTTGACAACCAAACAGAATACGGTGATGCTTCGTTCTTAGTGCCAGGTTGTGATATCACCACAGGCCCAATAAGCGACTTTATCGGTATTGCGCTGGTTCAGGCATTGGTAGTGTCCATCACCGAAGCCTTGGTGGAAAAAGGAATTGACCCGCCCATTCTATGCAGTTCAAATGTGGATGATGGTGCAAAACGCAACGCAAAATATCTTGACGGGTTCCGTGAAAATTTCAAATAAGAATTTATATATACAAAGCCCTCCTACCCCACAAAAACTCCTGCGACAATTCGGTGTATCCGATTATCGCAGGAGTTTTTCATGTATATTATTTTAGTATTTTATCTTAGTATTTTTTCCATGGCTTTGCCTTTTGCCAGCTCGTCTATAAGTTTATCAAGATACCTGATTTCTTTCATTAGTGGCTCGTCAATTTCCTGGATTTTAACACCGCATATTGAGCCTTTAATAAGACTTCTGTTCGGGTTCAGGCTAGGTGCCGATTCAAAGAAACCTGTCATATCAACACTGTCACCAATTTTCTTGATTTCGTCTTTTGCATAGCCTGTCAACCAAGAAATAACCTCATCTACTTCGTCAGACGTTCTGCCTTTTCTTTCTGCTTTCGCCACATACAGCTTGTACATTTCATTAAAGCTAAACGTATAAATACTATGTCCACTCATCACTATTTCCTCTTACTTGATCTCATTTTCATTGTTCGGTTTGCTGCTGAACAAGGCTTCCACCTGCATATTTTTCACGTAGTTTCGGTTTTTCTATTTTCCCTGTCGGATTTCGCGGTACCGGCGCAAATATCACCCTGCGTGGCCGTTTATACCTAGGTAATTCAGCACAAAACTCAAGTATTTCATCTTCAGTACACTGCATGTCAGGCTTTATTTCAATAACTGCCGCCGATATCTCACCCAGGCGTTTATGTGGTAAGCCAATCACTGCAACGTCTTTTATTTTATCGTATTTACGCAAAAAGTCTTCTATTTGCACAGGATAGATGTTTTCTCCGCCCATGATGATAACATCTTTTTTGCGGTCAACTAAAAATATAAATCCATCTTCATCTTCCATAGCCATATCTCCAGTGAAAAGCCATCCGTCTTTCAGCACTTCACAGGTAGCCTTATCATCCTTATAATAACAGCTCATCAGCCCCGGCCCACGTAAAGCCAGCTCGCCAACGTCGCCTCTGTTTACCGTTTTACCATTTTCGTCGGCAATCTTCGTTTCCCAGCCATATCCTGCTTTTCCTATGGCTCCCACCTTGTGGATATTTTCCATGCCAAGATGCACTCCACCAGGGCCTATCGACTCAGATAAGCCATAGTTTGTGTCGTATGAATGGTGAGGAAACAATTTCAACCAGCGCTCAATCAATGAAGGCGGCACCGGCTGTGCACCTATGTGCATTAAACGCCACTTTGATAGGTCCATTTTACTAATATCTATCTCGCCTGCGTCGATAGCATCTAAAATATCTTGTGCCCATGGCACCAGTAGCCATACAATGGTAGCTTTTTCTTCCTCGGCGGTACGCAAAATCCAATTTGGCTGAATTCCACGCAGTAACACACCCTTGCTGGCCGACACCAAGCTACCAAACCAATGCATTTTTGCCCCGGTGTGATATAGCGGCGGTATACACAAAAACACATCGTCTTCTTTTTGCTCATGATGATTTTGCTCTGTGTATGCTGCGTGCATCAGGCTTTGATGATTGTGCAAAATAGCTTTTGGAAAACCTGTTGTTCCCGAAGAAAAGTATATAGCGGCGTTATCTTCATCCAAAAGTACTATATCCGGCTTTTGTGTGGATTGCTCCGACGCAAGCGCCATACAATCCTCCGCAAAGGAAGGCACTTCACGTCCCACAAATAAAAGCGACTCCACATTTGGGATATCCTCTTTTATCTCGTCTACACGATCTATAAACTCTGTGCCAAACACCAATATGGATGCATCCGCAAGCTCTAGACAATACTTGATTTCATCGGCAGTATATCTATAGTTCAGCGGCACTGCTAGCGCGCCTGCTTTTAATATTCCAAAATAAAGTGGCAGCCACTCAAGACTATTCAAAAGTAAAAGCGCCACCTTTGTGTCACGGTTTACACCACGAGAAAGCAAAAGATTGGCAATTCGGTTTGCCTCATCATCGAATTGTTTCCATGTCATGGTCTTCCGATAAGCACGCTCGGTACTAGCTTCCACCAGCTCATAATCTTTCCATACCATGCTGTGGCCGGTTTCCACCTCGGGGTTTACTTCGACAAGGCTCACTTCGTCGCCTTTTTTACGTGCATTTTTTTCCAAAAAATCTGTAATAGGCATGTTATTCTCCTTTTCTCATAAAAAAAATCCCGTCCTTCGAAAAGGACGAGATATATCTCGCGGTACCACCTTTTTTGCGGCTTTCGCCACCACTTATCAAGTACACCCACAAATATATCACAAAATTAAGGTATACTTTAGCACAATAACGGGTGCACCCGTTGCAGCCTACTCAGCTTTCGCCGTTCGATGCAAAGCTAAAAGATGTATTCACTTTTTTCTGCTTTGCGCCTCTCACCCACCGGCCACTCTCTTTTTAGCATGAAAAAAGTTACTATTTCTTTATCATTGCTGTTATAATTTCAATGTTAGATTCAGTATACTGTCACCATTTTCCTTTGTCAAGCCAATTTCGCAAAATATTATATATTTTAGTGTCAATACAATAATTTATCTATTTACTTCTCACAGGAGGTGAGTTGCTTGCCACAAAATCAAAACCCTCGATTTGAAGACAGCGGTCTTCCTCATACGCGTCGTATACGACGTCGCATGCCACAAGATGGCAATACTGATATATCTGCCACAGAGCAAGATATGATACATCTAGCTCAGATTTTGCAGCAATCAAAAACCACTTCTCTGGATGAAGATAGCATGGCGGAACTCACCCAAATTCTTCAAAGACAAGAACATACCACCCTCATCGAAGACAATCTCGGTGAACTGTCACAGCTATTGGCAAGGCAACATTCCGCAGGCGCCGAAAGTGAAAACTTAGCCGAGCTTTCAATGCTATTGCAAAACCAAGAAGGCACTAGTCCACCACGTGCAAAAAAACAAAAACGGATTCCTAAAGAAAAAAAACAACGTGATAAATCCGGTGCTGATTCACTCGCTTCATCTTCTGCTGTAAAAAAACGATTTCGCATCGGTAAAAAGCAGTTGGCTTTAGGTTTTTTATCGCTGTGCTTTTTGTTTATTATCGCTGCGGGTTTCTTTTTTGTATACACTACCCGCAATGATGATTTGTGGCTTGATTTGGAAACCATACCTTATCGAGGCGAAACCATACTTTACTATACCGACCAAAACAGCGGCGAGTATGTTGAATATGCCAGCATTCCATGCACTCAAAATAAAGAGTATGTCCCGTACGAAGAAATTCCTCAAAACCTCATAAATGCATTTGTAGCTATTGAGGATAAAGAGTTTTTCACCCATTTTGGTATTGATATCAGCCGCACAATATTTGCTGTGTTGAACGAGCTTTCATACGCTGTCACAGGCCAATATATCGGTGGTGACGATGGCCAGCAACAAGGCGCCTCCACCATCACACAGCAACTTATCAAAAACCTTACCCGAGACGATGCCGACTCCGACATGGCCGGATATCTGCGCAAAATACGTGAAATATGTCGTGCTATACGCCTTGATGCCCTTTACACAAAAGAAGAAATAATGCACGGGTATCTAAATACCATCAGCTTCACCGGAAACACCGCCGGTGTTCAAGCAGAAGCAAAAAAGCTGTTTAACAAGCCTGTCTCAGAGCTCACATTGGCCGAGTGTGCTTCTATTGCCTCAATCACACGAAATCCATCTCGTTATAACCCAAACACAAACCCGGAATATCATCTTGAGCGTCGTAATTATATTTTAAACGAGATGTATGCCGATGGCTACATAACCGCCGATGAGCATGCCGCTGCTATAGCAGAACCGTTAAATTTATCCGGTAATCCCGAGCCGGCTTTGCCTGCCTATACCACCGACTACTTTACCGATACCGTGATTGAAATGACCATAGAAGAATTTGAAAACCAATATAATCTTACCCGTCAAGAGGCTTCTCACTTGATATTCAACGGCGGATTGCGTATTTTTACCACCGCCGATCCTACCTTGCAGTCGTCCATGGAGTATGTCATGGAAACATCTCAATATCATCCAAGGCCTGTGGCCACTGCCACAAAACCATTATACGACGACAATGGTGATCCTATCTTGGATGAAAGCGGCAACGCTGTTACAGGTGAAGTACAAGTAACGCCGCAAGGAGCTATGATAAGCCTTGACTACGACGGCGGTATTCGTGGTGTGGTGGGCGCACTGGGTGAAAAAACCATTAGCCGTGGACTAAACCGAGCCACCCAAACTTTGCGCCAAATAGGCAGTACCATGAAGCCAATTTCTCCATATGTTACCGCCCTTGAAGAAGATATCGTGCACTGGAGCACTCCGTTTTTAGACTCACCTTTTGAAACCATCACAGATCCTATCACAGGCCAAGAAACCGGCTGGCCATCAAACTCTACCATGAACTATACAAACGATGATGTTTTGACAGCCGATGCATTGGCCGACAGTATTAACACTGTGGCCGTCCGCATAGGTGACGAGGTTGGCACAAGTGAAATGATGAACTTTTTGCAAGATGAGCTTGGAATTTCTACTCTTACTGATGCCGACAACAGCCTCGGACCTTTATGCCTTGGCTCCACCACTTACGGGATATCCGCCATGGATCTGGCCATGTCATATGCAATGTTTGGTAACGGTGGTTATCTTGTCACCCCTCATAGTTTTACCCATATCGAAAATGGCGCAGGTGGCACTTTGCTGACAGTAAACACCGACAAAACTCGTGTAATCAGCGAAGAGACAGCATATATTATGAACCGCATGCTAGCCCTTGTAACATCCGAAGGCACCGCAGCAGGCTTTTCCGGCGGTGGCGGAATGGAAAGCATAGGCAAAACCGGCACAACCAACGATGGACGCGACCACTGGTTTGTCGGTCTCACGCCTTATTATGTCACCGCCAGCTGGTATGGATATGACGAAAATATCCCACTCTCGGTAGATAGATCTACCCATCCACCCACACGTGCTTGGCAAGCCGTGATGCAGACTGCTCAGCAAAACTTGACACCTTTGGCTTTTGATATACCTTCAGGCGTGGTGGAGCTCAACTACTGCACAGAGAGTGGATGTATCGCATCTGAAGCTTGCCCCTCTGTAGACACAGGATGGTACAATCACGACAACACCCCGGACGAAAACTGTCCGCTACATTAATTTTCTCTCATACAAAACCGCTTACAGCAACTTGCTGTAAGCGGTTTTATGTCTATACGAAAACATACACTTATATGTACACCTGTATATACCTATATGCCATTCTATATACTTACATGTATGATAACATGCTCAAACAACTTGTTCACCACACACATATTTCCCTACAACGTTTTGATCTCCGCCTAAATACATAATACGCTCCAGACGCTGCTTTGAAGTTAGCTCAAACGGACAGGGTAAGCTTGAATCATCAAGGATAAGAGCGTCAAACTCATATCCCACCTCGAAGCTACCCACTTTTCCGAAGAAGCTTCCTCCACCCATTGTCGCCATGTAAAATACCTCTTCCAGACAAAGTGGTTTTAGGCTATCATCCTGCATACGCCAGCGTAATTTAGATGCTTTTATCGCTTCAGCCATGGCGCCAAATATAGAAATGTCGTATCCACCCGCCACATCACTGCCAAGGCCCACATTTATGTCATTTTGCAAAAATTGACGTACGGGTGCCACGCCACTGGCTAGGCACGTGTTTGACAAAGGACAATGAGCCACCCACACTCCTTTTTCCTTTAGCAATTTTTGTTCTTCTTCATCACTATATACACAATGCGCCATGATGGTGGGACAATCCACACCACCAAAAAGTCCTTTTTGAACATACGCATCAGCGTAACTTTCTGCTTGCGGACACAATTCCTTCACCCATGCAATTTCACCCATGTTCTCAGACAAATGACTTTGCACCGGTAATTTGTACTGCTTTTGTATTTCGCCAAGACCCTGCAATAACTCATCCGTACAACTTGGGATGAACCTAGGTGTCAGAGCCGGGCTTGTTTTTCTATATCGATTTTGACATGCCTCTAACCATTCTTTTGTTGCTAAAAGTGACGCCGTGGCGCTTTCTTCTTGTAGCTCTTTTATCGCATTTCGGTCCATGTTCACCTTGCCGACCATAGTGACAAGTCCGCTTTTTTCCAGCATGTCCATCAGCTCGATTGTGGCCGGTACATGCGCCGTAGCAAACACAACCGCCCTTGTGGTTGCACTTTTTTTCAAGGCCTGCACAAACAGGCTATATGCTTTTTTTGCATATGATATGTCTTTATACTTTGCCTCTTCCGGAAATGCATAGGCCGATAGCCACGAAAGAAGCTCTAAATCCATCCCCATACCCCTGAAAGCTGTTTGTGGTGCATGGATATGTAAGTCTGTAAATCCTGGTACAATCAGCTTACCTTTAGCATCTTCAATTGATATATCGTTATATTTTTTAGGCAGATGCGAATACACCCCTGCTACTTTGCCATTTTCGCACACTAGAAATACGTCATTTTGCTCAATTATCATACTCTTACTTTGGCTGTAAAGTATATTTCCCCTTAGTGCAAATGTACCGTGCTTCATCATTTTCCACCTTCCACAACTATTTTTTTAATTTTGTGAGTATTTTGTGAATTTTATTACTATTTTTATTTTCAAATATGTTGTATAATAACAATATATTAATTTTTTAAACGTTTTGTGATGATTTAATTATACAATATTATTTATCATTTGTATTTACAATTCCAAATTTATTATCTGCAACTATCTATGATATATTTATTATGGATATGTTTTGTTTTTATGATAAGACATGCAACGCACAAATTAAGAGGGAGGTGTACTGCTCATCTCAGCAATTTCGATTTTTTGCGTATAACACATGTTTTTTATTAAGAGGAGGAAGATTGGATGGAGAAGTTCTTTAAGTTAAAGCAACATAACACTACTGTAAAAACCGAGATTCTTGCAGGCATCACCACTTTCGTTACTATGGCATACATTCTACCTGTAAACATGGGTATCTTGTCTGCTGCCGGCCTTGACGGCGGTGCTGTATTTATGGCAACTGCGCTGTCTGCAGTACTTGGCACTATGCTTATGGGTCTTTTTGCCGGCCTACCTTTTGCTCAAGCGCCCGGCATGGGTCTTAACGCATTTTTCGCCTACACTGTTGTAATCACTATGGGATTCTCACCCTCGTTTGCACTAGCCGCTGTTTTGGTAGAAGGCCTTGTATTTATCCTTCTCAGCCTTACTGGTATTCGTAGCAAACTGCTTTATGTGATTCCAAAGCAATTACGTTTGGCCATTTCTGCCGGTATTGGACTGTTCATCATGTTTATCGGATTCCAAAATGCTTCCATCATTGTTGGTGGCGCCACTTTAGTAGAAGTAAACCCAAACCTAACCCAAGCAAAAGTCTGTCTTGCCATCGTTGGTATTGCCATCACCGTTGTTTTGTGGGCAAAAAAGGTAAAAGGTGCTTTGCTTTTAGGTATTTTCATCACCTGGATTTTGGGCATTTTCGCACAACTTGCCGGATGGTATGTGGTTGATATCGAAGCCGGTTTATTCTCACTGATTCCAAGTGCCATCATTTCTGCACCTCCCAGCCTTGCACCCACATTGGGTCTTTGCTTTGAGGGTCTTGCCCAGGCATTTTCCAGCCCAGCAAATATAGCCCAATTCGTTATCGTCACTTTGACATTCCTATATGTAGATATTTTTGACACCCTCGGCACTTTTGCCGGTGTTGCCACCAAGGCAAAACTAATGAATGACGACGGTACTTTCCCCGGCATCAATCGTGCATTTGCATCTGATGCTATCGCTACCACAGTAGGCGCTGTTTTAGGTACATCCACTGTTACCACATTTGTGGAAAGTGCTTCCGGCGTTGAAGAAGGTGGCCGCACCGGTCTTACAGCTGTTACCACCGGCGTTTTATTCCTACTAGCCATTCCTTTCTTCCCTCTCATTGCCACCATCCCTGGCTTTGCCACAGCACCAGCCCTTGTCATGGTAGGTATTATGATGTGCGAGCCCATGCGCGAGTTTGAGTGGGATAAAGTAGAGGCCTTGGTTCCCGGCATTTTCACCATCATCTTCATGGTGGTCGGATATTCCATTTCTGCCGGTATCATGTGGGGCGTTTTGTTCTATCTCCTAGTTCTCACCATCCAAGGTAAAGCTCGTGAAATCAGCCCTGTTTTGTGGGCGCTTGGCGTAGCATTCCTCATTAAACTGTTTGTTTTCCCTCTGCTATAAATTTCACTTTATAATAAAGATAAAACCTTCACAGCATACACACTGTGAAGGTTTTATCTTTATATTTTAAAACAACTTTCGTAGCATCGTGAACTTGAAATAATCAGAAAAATATTGGTAGCTATGCAAAATAGGCTTACTTAACTTATAGTATCCTACTTCATCCAGCAGTAATATCGCCGCATCTTCCTTCACATTCATTTTCTGACGTAATATATCATCACCTTTTATGGCACTGACATCTGTGATGTTTGTGTCTACCACAATACCAAGATGATTCTCAAGTAAGTCAAACACAGGTGCCGCCCAATCAAAGTTTTGCCATTCTCGAGCCTCAAACAGTTCCTTTGGCAAATGATCAATAGAGTAAATAGCGGGCACACCCGAGGCATATACCCATTTTTCACATATTATCAACGGATCATTTACTTTTATTTGCAGTTTTTTAGCCAGCATTTCATTTGCGGCTTTTTCATATAGCTTCACCTCACCTGTAGACGGTACAGCCCCTACACTACGCACAAGGTTATTATATTCCAGCTTCAAATCAAGCCGGCTTTTCATATTCACTATTTGCCTATTCACAACAGTGCCTATGCCACGACCTCTTTCCACAAACCCTTCTCTTTCAAGATTCGCCAAAACATCTCGAATAACACTCCTTGATACGCCATATTTTTCTGCCAGTTCTATCTCACTTGGCAGTCTATCAATTTGCATAAACGAGCCGCTAACCATCTCTTGCAGCAGCTTTTGTGTCAATCGATTGGATATGGTAGTTCCTCCCATATTTGGCAATATATATCCTTTACTCACTACCTGCCCCCTCAAAACCAATTCATGGTATTTTACTATGCTATTTATTACTATACCATCTATTGAATATAAACACAATTTATAATATACTATAGAAAGAATATATTTATAATTAGTTCATATTTTAAGTAACATTTATCACAGAAGGAGGATTTTGGATATGAGTGTCGGAAAAAGCATCCCTCGTGTGGATGCCTATCAAAAAGTCACCGGCCGTGCGATGTATGCCGATGATCTATGTCCTCAAAATGCTTTAGTTGCCAAGGTGGTACACAGCAGCATCGCCAATGGTATGGTACTTAGCTTTGATTTGTCGCAGGCACTTGCCGTGCCCGGTGTTATTGACATTTTCACATGCTTTGACGTGCCTACACACTCATTTGCTACAGCAGGCCACCCGTGGAGTACCGACGAGGCTCACATGGATATCTCCGACCGTCGGCTTTTAAACCAACGGGTGCGTATATATGGTGATGACATCGCGGTAGTTGTGGCTGAAGATGAAGTGTCTGCCACTCGTGCTGCTCGCCTTGTAAAGGTCACTTATGAGGAATACCCTGTTATTTCTGATGTTAACGACGCAATGATGAATAGTAGCAATCCACCTTTACATGAGGATCGTCCCGATAACATCATTGCTCACAGTAAACCAAACGTTGGTGAGTATTCTTTTGACGAAGCCATAGCGGGCGAAGATGTATACATATCAGAAGACACATTCGACACACAAGCTGTGCAGCATTGTCACATCGAGTGTGTTGTTTCTCACGCATACATGGACGGTGGTCGTATACACGTGGTTTCATCCACTCAAATACCTCATATCATGCGCAGGGTTATCAGCTATGCCTTAGACATTTCATTTGGTAGTGTCAGGGTGATAAAACCTTATATTGGCGGCGGCTTTGGAAACAAACAAGACGTTTTATACGAGCCACTAAACGCATGGCTTACCATGAAGCTTGGCGGACGCTGCGTGAAGCTAGAACTTTCGCGTGAAGAAACCATGGTGTGCACCCGCATCCGTCATGCTATTCGATTTAATATGAAAACAGCTGTTCGTAAAGGCGATGGTAAGTTGATCGCACGTAAAATCACTGCTTTGTCTGATAATGGTGGATATGCCTCGCATGGACATTCTATTGTAGCCAACGCATGTGGTGAGTTTTATTCAATGTATCCACAAGGAAACTTCGAGTGCGATGCATATACTTTATACACCAATCGTACCACTGCCGGTGCGATGCGTGGATATGGCATACCTCAAGCTGCCTTTGCGCAAGAATCCCAAATGGACGACTTAGCTTTAAACTTGGGTATGGATCCTATCGATTTGCGCCTTACCAACTGTATGCAAAAAGGCTTTGTTGCGCCCGGCACCGGAATCACTTGTCACTCTTCCGGGCTCTTAGAGTGTATAGAAAAAGGCAGAACTTATATTAAATGGGACGAAAAAAGAAAACAGTATCAAAACCAAAGCGGACCTATTCGACGTGGTGTTGGTATGTCTATATTCTGCTATAAAACAGGCGTTTATCCTATTTCTCTTGAAACAGCATCTTGCCGCATTATTTTAAACCAAGACGGTAGTGTTCAGGTGCAAATGGGTGCCACAGAAATTGGTCAGGGTGCTGACACTGTATTTACCCAAATGGCCGCAGACGCCATCGGAATCTCCACAGATAATGTACATGTTATATCTCATCAAGACACTGACGTCACCCCATTTGATACTGCCGCTTATGCTTCACGTCAAACATACGTATCAGGCACGGCCGTGAAAAAAACCGGGCATATCTTAAAGCGAAATATACTCGATTATGCCGCAGGTATGTGTAAAGTTTCTGCCGATGAGCTTGATATAAAAGACGGACAAATTGTGCGGAAAACTGATAACAAAATCATCATTTCCTTATCAGATGTTGCCCTTGAAAGCTTTTATAGCCTCAGCAACTCAAAACACATCACTGCCGAGTATACCCATCACTGCACCGATAACACATTTTCTTTCGGCACATGCTTCACTGAAGTCGAAGTGGACATCCCCGTGGGTAAAGTAAAGATTTTGGATATCATCAACGTACATGACAGTGGAATTTTGATAAATCCTCAGCTGGCCGAGGCGCAAATCCACGGCGGCATGAGCATGTCCCTTGGCTACGCTTTATCAGAGCAGCTAATCTATAACGACAAAGCCAAGCCACTAAACGATAATTTGCTTGACTATAAGCTTCCTACTATAATGGACACACCCGAGCTTTCGGTGGATTTTGTCCAAACAGAAGATCCCACCGGACCTTATGGCAATAAAAGCTTGGGCGAGCCCCCTGCTATACCTGCCGCACCTGCCATTCGAAATGCCATTTTGTGTGCTACAGGTGTTCCCATTTATCGATTGCCTATGAACCCGCAAAATCTAGTAGAAGCGTTTTGTGACGCCGGACTGATACAAACAAAAAAGGAAGGTTAGCACAATGTTTGATATTGCCTCTATAAAAAAAGCTAATGATGTTCAATCCGCCATTGATTTGCTGTGTGCAGATCCCGACGCTATAATTATTGCCGGTGGTAGCGATGTACTGATTCAGATACGAGAAGGGCGACTTGCCGGGAAGAGCCTTGTTTCCATTCATGATGTGAAAGAACTCAAAGGTATCACAAAATCTGAAGATGGCACCATTGTCATAGGCCCACTATGTACATTTGCAGAGGTTGCCGAAAACGATATCATCAAAGCGCATGTGCCCACCTTAGGCTATGCTGTGGATCAAGCAGGCGGCCCTCAACTTCGCAATGTGGGCACAATTGGCGGCAATGTGTGTAACGGTGTCACCTCGGCAGATTCTGCCGCTACTTTACTTACATTAAACGCCACGCTCACCATCTCAGGACCCAATACTCAGCGCAGCTTGCCCTTAGCCGACTTTTACAAAGGTCCCGGCAAAGTGGATTTAGCCCAAAATGAAATCCTCACTGCTATCTCCATTTCCAAAAACAACTACGAAAACTATCATGGGTGCTATATAAAGTTTGCACAACGAAATGCTATGGATATCGCTACATTAGGATGTGCTGTGCACGCAAAACTCTCTGATGATAAGGCAAAGCTTGAAGATTTGCGCTTAGCCTTTGGTGTGGCCGCCGCAGTTCCTGTTCGCTGTCATATCACCGAAGAAAAAGCAAAAGGATGTGCCGTCAATGCATCGCTTCTTGAGCTTGTGTCAGAAATCGCACCCACCGAGCTTTCTCCACGCACCAGTTGGCGTGCCACCAAAGAGTTTCGCCTACAACTGATATGCGAGCTTTCACAGCGTGCACTTAAAGAATCCATTGTCAAAGCGGGAGGTAGCCTTTAATGAAACTTATTCAGCTGACTGTAAACGAAAAGCCAGTAGAAATTGCTATAGATCCTCGTGAAAGCTTGGCCGACACTTTGCGCAACCGCCTTGGGCTTACCAGTGTCAAAAAAGGCTGTGAGGTAGGCGAATGCGGTGCTTGCACTGTTCTGATAGACGGTAAAAGTATCGATTCTTGTATATATCTCACCTTGTGGGCCGAAAACAAGAGTATCCTTACTGTCGAAGGCATCACCAAACCAAATGGTGAACTTTCACCCATTCAACAAGCTTTTGTGGACGAGGCCGCAGTTCAGTGTGGTTTTTGCACTCCGGGTCTTATCATGACTACAGTAGAAATTGTCGGTAGTGGCAAAAAATACACTCGTGACGAGTTGCGTCGTTTGATTTCGGGTCACTTATGCCGCTGCACCGGGTATCAAAACATCCTAAATGCCGTCGAAAAAATAGCAGGCGTTGCGTACGATGTAGTTGGTAAGTGAACTTATGCTAGACTTTACAATATAAAAATAAAAAACAAACTGTCATTGTAGCAATGACAGTTTGTTTTTTATAAATTAAGTATTAAGGTGTAAAGCCATCCGCCCATAACTGCAGTTCATTTACAAATTTTGCGACATGAAACCCATCGCAAACTGCATGGTGGACTTGTATTGCCAAAGGCAAAAGATGCTTACCATCCTCTTTATAGTATTTCCCTACAGTAAATATCGGCAAAAAATAGGTGTATCCTTTTTGCAAGTTGAGATTAAATCCTGTGAAACTTGACCAAGGAATACAAGACACATTAAATAAGTTGGTTGATTGCACAGGCTTTGACAAGCCAGAAAGCATCTTGAACTCATTCATATCTTTACTATAATTATCAAGAAATGCTAAATACTCATGCTCATATTTTGTCCAAACGTTGGTAAATGTTTCTGTACTTTCATGAAATATAGTATAACAAGGATTTAAAACATCATAATAACCTATATTTCCATCATCATCTACATCCATTCGAAACTCTCTATGATTATTTACGATACAGCTTATTCCGTAAATAATCGTAGGAAAAAATTTCAGATTATGCAATTCGAGTGTATTATACAAATTCGTAATATCTATATTCACAGTCATACTATATGTACATGGAGTATTTGTAGTAAAGTGCTCATAGATTTCACTTCTATTCCAGTTGTTTTTATCAATTAAATTAAATTTCATTTGACACATTTATTTAATGACAGGTGCCAATAACACACGGCCGGTGCCTCTATACACATTCACAAGGCCTTCGCCCGATGCCGCAGAACCTAGCAACGATTTGCCGCTACGTTCTACTGTAAACTCTAAACCTGCGCTCCACGCAATAGCCATGTTACCGTCAATTTTTAGCACGTCATTGTGCAAATCAATAGTGATAAGCTCTTCTTTAGGACAATATGACTCAAGGCATGCAACACCGGTTCCTTGCAGGCTTAGATTGAACAACCCTTCTTTGCCAAGTGCTGCAGAACTCAGGTTTGAGCGCATTATTGCTTTGTGCTGAAGGCTTGCCTCACACGCTAAAAACAGACCATCGTCAAGTACGATAGAGCCATTCCATTCACCTACATCCACCAAAATAATATGCTTATATGTGGGCTCCAATACCAGCGTGCCTGTTCCGGTATATTCCGGCTTGATGGCAGACTCACCCGTCACGCTACCGCGGATTGTCTTACCCAGCAAATCACCCACACCTTTTACACCGGTGGTTGCCGATACGTCACCTGCCATCCATTGCATGGCCCCTGCCTGCAAAACCACGGTAGACTTCGCCACATCACAAACCACTTGTCTTTTGCGCACATTCATTGCACTGCTATAGTATGCCGTCACAGCATTTTCCGGTCTCACGCTCAAATCCCGCTGATATTCTATAACTTTAAACGCACCACGCTCTGCTATAATCTTCACATCATCGTTATCAAAATAGTTGTAAATATTGTACATCATATCCCCCTGAAATCTGTATTTTATACTATAATTCTACTTTGATTCTGGAGTAGTGTCAAGTTTAAAGTCATCATGCCTTCACATAGAAAAACACCGGTATTTAGTCCGATGTTTGATTTGAGCCAGTATTCGATTAACGGCTTCACCTACTGTGCAATATAATCGCAAAATTTATAAATATAGGTTCATTAAAATTTCAGTGTGATATTCTCCCTGTATTTTAAAAAAATTTTTATACTCGCCAATTTTTTCAAAACCCATTTTTTCATAAAGATAAATAGCGCTTGTATTATCTTCTTTTACCCCTAAATGTAAAATCTCAGTTTTTTTATTTTGTTTTGCAAACGAGATTATCTCACTCATCATATTTGTCGCTATGCCGTTATTCCAAAACTTTTTCTTTACCGATATAGCTACATCTGCCTGATGTGATATCCTTGCCCTTTGTGCCGACATAATCGTGGCCACACTAGCAATTTCATCTCCTACTTTCCCAATAAAAATAGCGGATGTATCTGAGCTTGAAAAATTTTCAATAAAGTCTTCCTCTTCGCTCACACTTATGTTAAACTCATCAGCGCCAAATAAAAGATTATCACTCTCGCCACCAACTACATTCAAATATTCAATAATAGCGGCCGCATCCTCTTTTTTCGCTTTTCCAATATTTAACATCAGTCCATTTTTAAGTTCCATACTTTTGCCTCCCAAATAAGTATTATATATAATATTTATACTTAAATCATATCACAAAAAAACTCAATTTTAAAAGCCATCTTTTCTAAGTATGCAGAAAAAACAACACTAACCAAACAAATTGGCCCAGTGCTATAGCATACCTGCCGACTTTGCCTAAATAGCGGCACTCATATTATACTCATTTCATAAGTGATACCGAATATAAAAAATGAGGCATATCTACATTGCGATAATGCTTAATCCACGTATCGATAACGGACATTCCGTTTCTTATGGCAACTTTTTGGGACGCTTTATTCGTGTCCCTAATTATCGAGCATACTTTATCTGCACCGAGAACTTGAAAAGCATATTTCTTACAAGCAATTGCCGCTTCTGTGGCATAGCCTTTATGCCAATATGTTTTTTGAAATAAATATCCAATTTCCAGCAGTGTCTGCTCTTTCCAATTTTGCAGAGTTAATCCACATTGCCCAATCATTTCCCCTGTTTCCTTTAATAAAACAGCGTTTAACCCTAGCCCTTTATCCTGTTGTCGATTTATTTGATTTGTTAGCCAGTTTTGCACTTCTTCATCACTAAATGCACCTTCATATGCATACATGACATCGTCATCTTTCAGCATTTTACAAAGGTCCTTGAAATCTGATTGTCGCATTTCACGCATTATCAAGCGATCGGTTTCTATCATAAGCATTCTCCCCAACTGAATAAAAATACATTGGAACAAGCAACCATAAGCGTCATGAGAGCTGTACAAAAAATGCACCAAACTTTACTCGATGCCTATTGGGTGCAGCGTCA
>CAYJIC010000023.1:3680-20184 GCA_964370155.1 uncultured Oscillospiraceae bacterium | reverse complement strand
ATTATCTTAAAAACTGCCTCAAAAAAATAGCGAGTTGAACTAAAGTTGAATTATTGGCATAATTTCAAACAAAAGAAAAAACACACAACTCTGGTTTTCACCGTTGTTATGTGTTTTTTAGTGGTTGCGGGGGCCGGATTTGAACCGACGACCTTCGGGTTATGAGCCCGACGAGCTACCAGACTGCTCCACCCCGCGATATATGCTGTTAGCGCAATTCTCTTCAGTAACTTAAAACACTATATCATACTACTTTTTATTTGTCAACTATACAAACCTTTTATACCATTTAAATATATCAATTTTTTTGATATTAATGACAATCAAACTTACGCTTATTCCCTTTATCCAAGGCATGGTATTCTTGACAATATCAGCTGTTATGGTACAATTACTTGTAAAGATGAAAACTTGATAGTTACTACAATTTTATCATATCGATGATTTTTTGCTTAAGTATCCCTCGTCTTTTTAGGCGAGGTGATTTTATTTGTGAAACTATGCGCAAATTTTGTCACTCAAATACCACTCAGGAGCGTACATGAACATTAAAAAAATTATAGTGCGCATTTTGTGTTATTTGATTGGTATGATGTTTTTAGCCGCCGGCGTAGTAATAGCTATAAACGCAAATCTTGGCATATCTCCTGTTGCTTCACTTTCTCGTGCACTTTATCTAGTCCTTCGATATTATGGCATTACCACATTTACTTTAGGAAATTGTGTCGCATTTCTATATTGTATATATGTTGCTTTACAATTTCTTATTTTAGGTAAAGAACTTCCTATCACAAACTTACTTCAACTGGTTGTATCTTTTATGTTTGGATGGTTCGTGGATTTGTTTGAATTTTTAATAGGTGATTTTCGTATCCCTACTTATGCCGGAAGTTTTATTATGCTTATGATAAGCTTGTTGTTATTAGTGGTAGGCGTTTCTTTATACCTTGGTGCCAAAATAATGCCTATGCCAAGCGAAGGTATCGGACTTTCTGTTTCAAAGAAACTCAAAAAAATTCCTTTTTATAAAGTAAAATGGACTCTTGATTGCACATTTGTTTTGGTGTCTACCATCACCATGCTTGTAACCATCGGCAATATCGGAATAATAGACGAAACTGGCACATTTAGTTATTTGATACGTGAAGGCACAGTAATTACCGCTTTTACAGTTGGACCCGCAATGGGATTTTTCACAAAAAAAGTGTTGAACCCACTATTATTTAACAAACTATACGGTGAAGAAAAATAATTGGCTAAATTTTTCGCAAGCCGGAATATTACAAAACATATGGGGGTAAGTATATTTGAAACAACAAAAACTGATGCTGGGAAATGAGGCCATTGCCCACGGTGCATGGAGTGCAGGCGTGACGGTAGCTTGTGCATATCCGGGAACTCCATCCACTGAAATCACGGAAAACATTGCAAAATATGAAGAAATTTACAGCGAGTGGAGTCCTAACGAAAAAGTTTCGTTGGAAGTTGCCATCGGTGCGTCTATGGGTGGCGCGCGTGCATTATGCTGTATGAAACATGTTGGCGTAAATGTGGCTGCAGACCCACTGTTTACCGCAGCATACACCGGCATAAACGGCGGTTTAGTTATTGTGGTGGCCGATGATCCGGGCATGCACTCCAGCCAAAACGAACAAGATAGCAGATACTATGCACGCAGTTCACATATTCCTATGTTGGAGCCTGCTGACTCGGACGAATGCCAGTCTTACATGCAGCGTGCATATGAAATAAGCGAAGCTTATGACACCCCGGTGTTTGTGCGCCTTGTTACACGCATTGCTCATGCACGTAGTTTGGTAGAGCCCGCAAAACGCACCGAAGTGCCTCTGAAACCATATGAGAAAAATATGCAAAAGTGGGTTATGATGCCCGGAAATGCTCGCAATCGTCATGTTTCCGTGGTTGAAAGAGAAGAAAAACTGCTTTCTGAAATCAGAACATTAGGCCTTAACAATATTGAATATAACGACAAGTCTGTGGGCGTTGTTTGTAGCGGTAATGCATACAACTACGTTAAAGAAGCTATGCCAAACGCCAGTGTGCTGAAACTTGGCATTGTATATCCTTTGGACATGGAGCTTATACGTGAGTTTTCACAAAATGTAGATGCACTTTATGTGGTGGAAGAGCTGGAGCCTTATTTTGAAGATGCTATTCGTGCCGCAGGTATCAAAGTGGATGCCGGCAAAGACAAAACCGGCCTTTTGGGCGAGCTTTTCGCGCTTAAAGTCGGACATCTTTTTGCGGGAGCTCCCGACCCCGGCGTTATGGAAACACAGGGAATACCCTCTCGTCCGCCTGTGCTATGTCCGGGTTGTCCTCACCGTCCGCTTTTCAGTATGCTTGGAAAACTGAAAGCTACTGTTTCGGCCGATATCGGCTGCTACACTCTTGGTGCGCTACCTCCACTATCGGCTGTTGACAGCGTTGTGTGTATGGGTGCATCCATCGGTATGGCGCTTGGCCTTGAAAAAGCCCGCGGTAAAGAATTTGCCAAAAACACTGTGGCTGTTATCGGAGACTCTACCTTTGTACATTCCGGCATCACCGGCCTTGTGGATGTGGTGTACAACAAAGGATTCTCCACTGTTATCATTTCCGACAACAGCACCACCGGCATGACAGGCCATCAGCCCAATCCTACCACAGGCTACAACATACATTTTGAGGCTTCGCCGCAGCTTAACCTTGAAAAGCTTTGCGAGGCCATTGGCGTTCCCAGTGTTCGCACAGTTGACCCTCATAACACAAAAGAGCTGGAGGCAGTGCTTCGGGAAGAAATGGCAAAAGAATCTGCTTCCGTGGTGATTGTGCGTCGCCCGTGTGTTTTGCTTAGCAAGGAAAAACCTGTACCGCTTGCCATTGACCAAAGCATGTGCATTAAATGCGGTGCTTGCATGAAAATCGGATGCCCTGCCATTCAAAAAACCGAGGACGGCGTCATACAGATTGATGAAAGCATATGCCGAGGCTGCTATCAATGCGCCGGCGCTTGCCCAAAATCTTGTATTAAAAGCACTGAAGTGTTGAAAGGAGGCGATGACAAATGAGTAAACCAATAGATAATTTGAATGTTGTCATCGTTGGCGTTGGCGGCCAAGGAACCTTACTTGCCAGCCGTATACTTGGACATATCGCCATGCAAAGCGGATATGACGTGAAGGTAAGCGAAGTGCATGGTATGAGCCAACGTGGCGGATCTGTTATCACTTATGTTCGCATGGCCGACAAAGTGTATTCGCCGCTTGTAGAACAAAAATGTGCCGATTATGTATTGGCGTTTGAAGAACTGGAAGCTTTACGTGCTTTACCGTATTTGTCTGATAATGGAACTATGATTTTAAATACTCAAAAAATCATGCCACTTCCTGTCATCATCGGCGCCGCACAATATCCGCAAGACATTGTAGCTACACTAAAAAAAGATGCCAATGACGTTGTGGCTATTGACGCCTTACCGCTGGCAAAAAAAGCCGGCAACGAACGTGCAGTAAACACTATTTTGATGGGTGCTATGGCGGCACGTTTGCCGTTTGAAAAATCAGTGTGGGAAGACGCACTGAAAGCTATTGTGCCGCAAAAATTCTTTGATGTTAATAAAGAAGCTTTCGAGATGGGATATGCTTTATAATCTAAACTTATATATTTTGATTTTGGAAGAGAGGTTGTTGCCCACATGTATTGGAATAAGCCTGTAGAAACCATGGTACGCGAAGATTTAGAGCGCTTGCAACTAACACGCTTGCAAAAAACAGTGACTCGTGTATACCAAAACGTGCCTGTTTATCGTGAAAGAATGCAAGAAAAGGGTGTTTCACCTGAGGATATCAAGACCCTTGCCGATATTCGTCTTCTGCCTTATACCGAAAAAACCGATCTGCGTGATAATTATCCATATGGACTTTTCGCCGCACCACAAGATGAAATTGTGCGTATACATGCCTCTTCCGGCACCACAGGAAAACCTATTGTGGCCGGATACACCGCAAACGACGTGAAAATCTGGTCGGAAGTGGTGGCAAGATGTCTTGGCTGTGCCGATGTAGATAAAACCGACACCGTGCAGGTGAGTTATGGCTATGGACTTTTCACCGGCGGGCTTGGCCTACATTACGGTGTGGAAAAAGTCGGCGCAAAAGTGATTCCGACCAGTGCCGGCAACACACAGCGCCAGCTGATGTTGATGGAAGATCTTGGCACCACCGCTATTGCTTGCACTCCGTCGTATGCACTAATGGTGGCGGAAGCACTTCAAGCAGAAAACTTTGATTTATCTCGCTTGAAACTGCGCACCGGTATCTTTGGGGCCGAGCCGTGGACAGAAGGCATGCGCAAAAAAATAGAAGAATATTTGAACATTAAAGCACTTGATATTTATGGCCTTACCGAAACCATCGGCCCCGGTGTTGCCATGGAGTGTATCGAAGCTCAAAACGGCCTGCATGTGTGGGAAGACCATTTCATGATAGAGATTATCAACCCCGATACCGGCGAGGCGCTGCCTGATGGCGAAATGGGTGAGCTTGTTATCACTACCGTTTCAAAAGAAGGTATGCCCACTTTACGTTATCGCACACATGATCTTACCTGTATCATTCCCGAGCCGTGTGTGTGCGGTCGTACCCATCGTCGTATCCAGCGCTTGCGTGGCCGTACCGACGACATGCTTATCATCCGCGGCGTGAATGTCTTCCCATCTCAGGTGGAAGCTGCTATTTTGGGCGTTCCCGGAATTGCCCCACGTTACATGCTGGTGGTGGATAGGGTAAACAACATGGATATCTTGGAAGTTCAAGTTGAAATGACACCCGAGATGTTCTCTGACGAAGTACGTATTGTTGAGGAGCTTTCTCAAAACGTGCAACGTGCTATTGAACAAGTTCTGGGTCTTGGCATTAAAATGCGCTTGATGAATCCCGGCTCTATTGAGCGCAGTGAAGGCAAATCAAAACGTATTATTGATAAACGCACCAATATATAGCTGATATCTATACTGAGTTGAAATCTGCGATTTTTATGTTTTTTTGCAAAATTCAAGCTTTTTACTGAATTATGACTGATTTTTCGTTAAAAAATCGCTTTTTTGGCATTTATACAAGCATTGACCAAAATACTTTGAATGGGGGATTTATTAAATGGCTATAAAGCAAATGTCCATTTTTTTAGAAAACAAACTGGGTAGTTTTTCCCAGGCCCTAACTGTTTTGGGTGATAATCAAATAGATTTAATTGCTCTGTCTGTTGCTGATACCACTGATTTCGGCATCATGCGTACTATTGTATGCGATTTAGATAGAGCACTTTCCGTGGTAAAAGAAAACGGGTATACCGCTAAATGCAGTGATGTTATAGCTGTGGGTGTATCGGATACACCCGGCGGCCTTGCTGCAGCATTACAGGTTTTGCACGAAAACAATATTTCGATAGAATATATGTATTCTTTTGTTCGCAGAATACAAAAACAAGCCGTGATTATTTTAAGAGTGCCTGAGCTGGAAAAAACTGAAAGTATTTTAGCTGCTAACGGATACAATCTACTTACCATGGATGAAATCGATAGTACTTGCTAATATTATGTGACCGCAAACACAAAACAAAAACTTCTTAAAAAGGCAATGCCTTTTTAAGAAGTTTTTGTTTTTTACTAGGCTATAAAAATCTGCACCATACCAAAAATAATAAGAAGCGCTGCTACCAGCATAAACATTATCATTCCCAAATTCAAAAGACATGTCTTTATCGTAGGCGCCTTTTGCTGTGTATGATGTATATTATAAAACGGTGGGGGATACGGCGTAGTATATTGTTGCGCATTATATCCATAGGCTGTATTTGCGTTCGGATAATACCCTTGCTGCGTGGCAAATTGATGACCCATCACAGGTTCAGTGTTACTTATTGCATAGTAAACATGTGCCGGAGCAGCCACTTGCTTTGCAGGTAAAACACCTTCAATCGGGTAGTAAACATGTGATGAGGTATCTTTATTTTGTGAATGCAGCTCTGTATGTTTTTCATGCTGATAGTTAAATTCTTGATATGGATGTTTCGACTCTTGCATATACCCATATCCATTCACCCATTTCATGACAGGCTTTGGTGGATTATACGGCCACGCCGCATCTTGCGGAGGCCGCATTGTTGAAAACATGTACTTTTTTCCGACAACAAATATCACAATTGCTGTTATAATTAAAAGCATTACCATTCCACTCATAATCAACATGGCTACTGTGCTTTCAAGTGCTAATGGTACAATAATAATTCCTACAAAGTTAAAGATAAAGTGCATTGTTATTGGCACCCATAATCGTCCACTAAGGACATATGCCCATGCAAAAATTACACCTACCAAAAACACGTATAAACTTTGAGAAAAATTGGCGTGAAACAAGCCAAAGCATAATGCGCTAAAGAAAATATACGTTTTGTCTCCGGCACTGCGCAATTTTTTCCACAGCACGTGCCTAAACAAAAACTCTTCACCAAAAGATGGTATGAGTACACCGAAAATCAGTAGTCCTATCGTTCCGGTATTGTCAGTCAAAGCATTAAGATTGCTCATATCCGGCAAAAACTCGCCGGTGATTATGATGTGTACAATAGACAAAAACGTGTTGCTGACAATATTGACTATATATGTGCCGCCAAAGCCAAATAGCAAGGCTAATATATAATCTCTTACCCTTAATTTTTTCACTCGTGGTGGTGCTTGTTCGGCATTTGGCACGGATTTCATAATCAACAAAAATATCGGAACAGCAATAAAGTACAAGGCGATATCATTTATTGTCCAGTAAACTATGCCATTTTCAAGCAAGTCTTTTGGGATAATACTGACTACAGTGATGGTGATGCTTTGCCATATAACCATCATTGCAAACAAAGCTATTCCGATACGTGAGCATATTTGCTTTGGTGAAAGTGATTTCATCATATGTATATCAGGGTAAAACCCGCTCCTATTCACAATATATTTTATAGTATACGATAAAACGGCAAAAAATAAAAATAAAAAATGCGAAACTGTTAAATATAGATTGCTATTACTAGCGGAAATTTGTTATCATTAATATATTAATTCACTAACAACATGCAGAAGGGGGACTATTTAATGAAAGAATTAACATTGTTTTATCTCAAAGGTTGTCCGTATTGCAAAAAGGCTTTGGCTTATATGGATGAGCTAAAAAATGAACATCCTGAATATGCCGAAATCCCCATAAAGATGGTGGAAGAACGAGACGAAGCAGAGCTTGCCAACAGTTATGACTATTATTACGTGCCATGCTACTGGATAGAAGATAAGAAGATAGCCGAGGGCAGTATCGACAAGGCCGGCGTAAAAAAAGTATTTGATATGGCTATAGACGCATCTTAATTTAATAAACCACAAAAATAACGCTCTTGAATCAATAGAGCGTTATTTTTCATGCTATAAATTATGCTTTGATTTATATTCTGTATCAATATCCCCGACAATTACATGCCTTGATACGGTGGCCGATTGTTTTCGTTGTTTATGGTGGGATGGCTTGGTGGCGGCTGTGTGAATCCACCTTGCATATTGGGATCATTGGGGTAATATGGCTGTTGCTGTGGTTGTTGTGGGTAATACGGTGCACCTTGGCCATAATAAGGCATATTTGGTTGGCCATAGCTCATATTAGCTTGCCCGTTCATGTACTGCATATTGTTCCATCCATAACCCTGAGCAGGTATACCGCCTCTTAACTCAAGGTAAAAAGCTGCTTCGGTGGCCAGTATATACGGGCTAAGCCAAAGATATCCTATTCCGCAAGACAAAATGGCCAAACAGTGCCATCCAAAAAAACTAAGCCTTAAAAAGAATAACCGCCAAATGTTGCCTTTCATCATTTCCTTTGATATGCGAATTGCTTCCATGGCTGTGATCTGCTGTGGGTTTTCCGTCATGACATAAAAAGCCATGGCATATCTTGAAGTGATAAGTGCTATGACAAATGCAACCACCAGCATAATCAGCAATCCAATAATTATCATGATTGCAATAGTTGCACCTGAGGCGGAATAAAACATTACTGCATTGCTCCATATGATAAAAAAGCTCAAAATACCTACTGGCAAGAAGACTAAAAACGACCATAGCGATACAAAGATCGTTATCAATAAGTTGAGTAAAAAAGCTTTGCCCAGATATTTGAAACGGCTGAATAAAATTTTAAAGTCCGGGCGCTCTGCCTTTGTGATAATGTTGATATAATATTGACGCAGGCCCAGTGTGGTAGCGCCACTTATCACAAACATCACCAGCCCAAAAATCAACACAGCACCTATAACCATTAAAGCAATGATGAGTAATGCCGGTTCTTGTGTGATTCCTGCAAAAAAGTCTTCAGTGAGCGATGAATCAGTATTTGAAATTGTATTAGTTATTGATGCACTGCTACCACCCGTAGCGCCTCCGCCCAGCATGGATGCTACCACAGTCACCGCAAGTGAAAGAGCCCAATATCCACTTAGTGCTCCGCGCGCAATATCTCTTAAGTTTTTTGATGTCATTTAGTTGATTTTCTCCCGTATATAAAATGATTTAGTATAAGTTTGCTTTTTTTGAAATGGCTACACCCGCCTCAAATGTTGGCAGAGATGTGCGCACAATACAAATATCTTGCGCCATGGCTTTTTCTTTTGCGTCTTGATCCAAAACAGCACTCTCGCACAGCACAATAACAGCCGCATCGGTAAGCGCCGCCACCGCAACAGCGTTGACATTTCCCATCACCGTACACCATGCGCATCCTGCAGGTGCATATCCCATGGCCCAGCTCAAAAGATCTGCACAATACACTTTTGTTATTTCTTGGGATTCACCCTTTACAACTACTTCAAAAGACGGTAAGTCCATCAAATCTGTTGTCTGCATTATTATCTCCTTTTCAGAAATGCATCGTGCAAGCTAATATTAATCTTGTGCAACCACTTTGAAAAACAGCCGCGCTATGGTTTTTTTAGCTCGTTTAAGCCTGCCGCTTCTAATATTGCTTCCATTTTTTGGCGCATAAGTACCACACAATCTCCCAGTTGTGAATTACCCCTTACCACATCTTCGGCAAATGATTCACACGTGGGTGCACCACAACTGCCACAATCAAGGCTCGGTAGTTTTTCCATTATTTCCTCAAGCTCTGCATATTTTACAAAGCTTTCTTGCCTTGTTGTGCCCAGCTGCATCACCGGCTCAAACACAAGATCTGTGTCCCATAACATATATGTGGGAATGGATGTTTCAAGGCGATTTAAGCTAACAGGCATATGCCGGCGCAGTTTTTTTATTTTAGACTTTGCAATGTAAGGGTTTTCCACCTGCAATACGCCACCCACACAACCACCTGCGCAAGCATTTAGCTCCACAAAATCAAGGGTGTCGTACTTATTATCTTCCAGTTCCTCTAAAACACGAATAACATTTTCTATACCATCGCTGGCCAAATATTCGTCTACGGACAGCAGGCCGGCTACTTCGCCGCCGCTTTCGCCCCAGCCAAGGCCTATTCTGCCACTTTGAGCATTTTCCATGACAGGTTCATGCTTCATTTTAGAGACTAAAATCGGGTATACGTCCTTCACTGCAATAGCACCATCAATCTCACTTTCGGTGGATCCTATTGGCATCTTTATGGCTGTTACTTTCGCAGGACATGGCGTGATGAAAAAGCAACCTATATCCTTTGGATCAATTCCCGCATCTTCTGCTTCTTGCTTTGCCATACGCGCAGCAAGCTCCACCGGCGCTACCAGCGGTAATATCTTATCTATCAAAGCCGGAAAGCGCACACGAATTAAGCGCAAAACCGCAGGACATGCCGAGGATATCACCGGCTTTTGCAGTTTGCCGCACGCCAATAGCTTACGTGTAGCATCGCTGATATATTCTGCTGCACGCGACACATCGAACACACTGTCAAATCCCATCTCTTTAAGGCCTGCCAGCACATATTCCGGCTCGTCTAAATTATTAAACTGACCAAAAAGACTGGGCGGTGTCAGTGCGATTTTATATTTGAATGAATCTATCATCGACAACGGATCGGTGATGGCTATTTTTGCGTGATGAGGACATACACGGATACACTCACCACAATCAATACAGTGATCGGATATTATCGATGCTTTTCCGTCCCTAACACGAATAGCCTCTGTTGGGCAACGCTTGATGCAGTTGATGCATCCTTTGCATTCGTCTGTGTCCAACGTAACTGAATGGAAAAAATCAGACATTATGTACTCTCTTTCGTTTTGTATCAAACATTATGCCATACCATGGCAAATATCATAACTATTAATTTATCCCACATTCACCTGCATAACTACCGTGGTACCTTCTCCCACAACAGATGAAATCTTAAAATCATCGGAATACTTTTTCATATTTGGTAGACCCATGCCTGCACCAAAGCCTAAGCTGCGCACTTCGTCAGATGCAGTGCTAAAACCCTCGCTCATTGCCAGATCAATGTCTGCAATACCGGGGCCTTGGTCTGTAATTGTCATACCAACTGTATCCGGTCCTACCGTAACCTCTATTTGACCGCCATTTGCATGAATGGCAAGGTTTATCTCTCCTTCATATAATGCAATGGCTACCTTGCGTATAGAGTCGCTTGGCAAGCCCAGTTTTTTAAGGCGCATCTTCAAATCAGCACTGGCCTCGCCTGCACGGGTAAAGTCATCACCCGGAACATCATATTTCAAATGAATTGGTTCCATATATGATTCCCCCAAATATATATCTACAAGTATTTATGTGTTTATGCTATCTGTTTATTCAGACGGAGACGTCTGTGGCCCGCCACGCAATCCTTTTTCATATAAAATACCACATGCCGGAAACATTGTCATTTCTGTGGCAAGCACAGTAATATCCATCTCTTTCGCCAGTTTCAGAACCGACTCATCCGGAGATTTTCCACGAACAAACACAATACAAACCATGTCCATCATAGTTGCTGTACGTATAACCTGAGGGTTGGTAAGCCCGGTGATAAGCACTGCTTGATCTTTCACATACGCCAGCACGTCGCTCATCATATCGCTTCCACAAGCGGTGTGCACCTCTTGCTCAAGGTCTGCGCCCTCTGTTAGTAATTTTGCGTTCAGCGCCGACAAAATGTCTTTAATCTTCATACACTGCCTCCCATAAATACCTTTTCAACTTTTATTTTTTCATTATATATGTTTTTTTCCTTTAAGTAAAGCCGCATTAACTATTCAAAAGTGCATGCTAGCTACCGGTTTTTATTGTAAACTTTCTTTTAACTCCTTGTGATTAGCATATTAATGTGGTATTCTATAATATGGAAGATATTAGAATAGATGCAGTAAAGGATTACCTATCACATGCTATATAAAGACGCCTCTTTGCCCGTTGAAATATTACGCGCTGTTGATCGTATGGGTTTTGTTGACCTAACCGAAATACAAAAAAAAGCTCTGTTCCCTATGATGAAGGGTAAAGACGTGATTGCAAAAGCACCTACCGGCACAGGAAAAACATGTGCGTTTGGTATCCCTTTGCTTGTGGATTTGAACAGAACAAGCAACAATACACAGGCTTTAGTATTAGCCCCTACTCGTGAGCTGGCTCAACAAATCACCGAAGACCTAAGGGATTTATCTCACTTTTTACCTGATACACGCATAGCTTGTGTATACGGTGGCCAAGCCATTCAAAAACAGTTTGATCAACTTAAAAAAGGCGCCCACATCATCGTGGCTACACCCGGACGCTTGCTTGATCATATGCAGCGTAATACCGTCAACCTAAAACATGTGACACGTGTGGTGCTTGACGAAGCCGACGAAATGCTTGACATGGGCTTTTACAAAGATGTTACGGGCATTTTAGATGCACTGAAAAACAGAAAACAGCTGGCTATGTTTTCTGCCACAATCTCGCGCGAAGTTATGGACATCGGCTGGATATATCAGCGTGACCCTGAAGAAATCACCGTGAGCCCAATAGAGTCTTCACAACCAAAAATCACTCAATATTCCCTTGCAACTACCGGCCGAGATAAGCTGGCGGATGTTGCAGAGATCATTGTATCCGGACACTATGCGCGTGTATTGGTTTTTTGTAACACTAAATATACCACCGGCATGCTAAGCAATCAAATGGCTCGTCTACAGTTTAATGTAGATTGTCTGCATGGCGATTTATCCCAGTCTGAGCGCAACAAAATCATGGCTCGCTTTAGAAACGGTGAGTTGCACGTGCTTGTGGCTACCGATGTTGCCGCACGTGGTATTGATGTGGACGATGTGGACGCAGTTATCAATTATGACCTTCCGTCTTCCAACGAGTATTATACTCATCGTATCGGCCGTACCGGACGCGCCAAAAGGGAAGGTGTAGCCTATATTTTGCACATGCCCGACGAGACAAAAAGACTGAAAGAAATGATTCGGTTAACAAAAAGCAAGGTCATTCCAGTACGTTTTGACGGCGATCGGAAGCTGGTAGAAATAACAGACTAAACCCTAATATAATATGACAAAAATATATTTTCTTTATTTTACTTCTTGACTTCACATTTTCATGTGCTAAAATAATTTTGTGGTAATGCAACTTTCATACGCTTTGTCGCTTGCATTATTTATACTAGCGCCAGTAGCTCAGTAGGATAGAGCATCTGCCTTCTAAGCAGAGGGTCGGGAGTTCGAGCCTCTCCTGGCGTGCCAACGCCGATATTTTTCGGCGTTTTTTTGTTGTTAATACGGATTTTTGTTTTTCTATTGTGCACTTTATATATAAAAATTTTTTAATCTCTGTGTTTTTGTGCATTGTAAAAAGCATGTGTTGCCGTTATAATAATATTATATACGGTCTGTGTGTACGCTTATCATACTATATTGGTTGGTTTTATGGCTTTCATCATGCGTATTTTTTAAAATCATCAGAAAGAAGGCTTCTATGGACTTTTCCTCTTTGCCAAAATCACAACTGGCTGAAATTGATCTTCATGGATGTCTTGTGGAAGACGCTGAGCTTGATCTGATAGATTTTTTAGAGTCTTTACCTAAAACCATTCGCGCTGTATGTGTTACCCACGGTTACAGTCACGGTACACGAATAAAGAACATGATTCGAGGCGACTTTTACCATTGGCGAGTTATCGACAAGCGTGTTGAGCTTAATCCGGGTGTCACATGGCTTTTACTTAAATAATTTTTTCATTTATTATATTTTATTAGGGATTTCATTTTATGGCTATTTGGAACAATAAAAAAACCACATCTTCTGTTGCCAATTCTCTTGGCAGCATTTTGGATGCACACGATACAGATATCATTATTGTACGTGGCAATAATTGTGACGTTCTGTATGCTAATAAATCCGCTCAACTGCGTATGGGTGACGCCCAGTCCGATAATGATTTAGGCATATTGAGCGATCCTCTGTTTTTTGACGAGCTGTTTCATCATTATTCTTTAAATCAGTTCAACATAAACACCGACTATACTTGCCCTGACATGAACGGCGCTCATGGTCAAATTTTTTCTGTGAGATATTCACCTGTGACTTGGGTAGATGATAAGCCCGCTATGGCTATATTTATCCGCAATGTTACAAAAGATCGTGCGGATCAAAAAAAGCTTTATGATCTTGCGTATACCGATTTACTTACTTCTGTTTCAAACAGGCTAAAGTTCAAAGAAGATTTCGAAAAAATATCCAAGGATATTGAAGCAGGTATTGTCGGGGGCATTGTTGCGATTTTCGATCTTGATAACTTTAAAATGGTAAACGACACATACGGGCATAATACCGGTGATGTTATGTTGCGCCGTATCACTAGCCATTTAGATGGTCAACCTGTATTTCATAACCACCTTTACCGATTGGGCGGTGATGAGTTTGTGCTTTTTTATCATCACCCGGTAAATGAACACGGCGATGAAGAAACCACAAAACAATATTATACTCAGCTACTTCAAGGCACTCTTTTATCATATACTATGCCCAACATCGATACTGCCTGCACTTTGTCTATGGGCGTCGCATTTTTTCCACAGCATGGCTCTACTTGGTCTGAGCTACTGAGAAAATCCGATATTGCGCTTTACAAGGCAAAAGAAAATGGACGTAACCAGTTTATGTTTTTTGAGGATCGTTATGATTCTGCCAAAAAATTTAAAGATCTTTATATTAATATCCAGCCTATTTTAACAAAGCAAGGGCGAAACTTCGGGTATGAACTGGTCGAGTGTTCTTCAAGTGATGAAGATGAAGAATCTGTGAATTTGTCTAACTTTAACCGAACACTTGAGGCGCTAGATGTCAGTCAATTGAGCGGCAACATGCGATATTTCATTGTGTGCACTCAGCAGCTTTTGATTCCGTCTGTGCTGAACAATTTGCCTAAGGATAAGTTTGTAATACAAATAAAATTACCAAGCAATGCATTCGATGTAAATAAAGAACTTTTATCTGATTTACATAAAAACGGCTATTTTTTAGCACTACTGGATATCCGTCCTGAAAATGCCACCGATGAAATCTTGAAGTTTGCATCGTATGCTAAGTTTCATCCAAACACTTCTGCCGACTTCCAAAAACAACTGGTGAAAGATAATAAGTCTGTGTTTTTTATCGCCACTGAAGTTAACACAAAGCCGCAATTTGAACATTACAGTGGTTTGGGCTTTAAGTTTTTCCAAGGTTATCATTTCAGCACACCGTCTGTCGTGAAAAAGACTAAATCTATCGACCCGCTAAAAATGAACTATTTACGCCTTTTACAGCTTACATCCACTGAAAATTACGCAGATTTCAGCGAGATTAGCACTATTATTTCATCCGATGTAGCACTCAGTTATAAATTATTGCGTCTTTTAAACTCGGCGGCTCTCGGTCTGCGCAATCCGGTTTCTTCGGTGGATATGGCCTTGTCTCATTTGGGTGAAGAAAACCTAAAGCAATGGGTTGGCATGTTGGCTCTGCGCGGTGTTGCCCAGGATAAGCCACTTGAGCTTGTACGCATGTCTTTGGTACGTGCCAGGTTTGGCGAGCTATTGTCTCCACACTTTAAACCACCACACAAAAGCAAACTTGTTTTTTTTACCGGGCTGTTATCGCTTTTACATATTGCGCTTGAACGTTCTTGCGATGATATTTTCCGCGAGTTGCCCGTTTCTGATTCCATTAGTCTTTCCATCACTACCAGCACCGGACCTTATTCTGAGCTTTTGAAATTTTATACTAATTATGAGTATGGAAACTGGGAAGAAGTGGGCCAGTTTGTTCGCAAAAACAGCCTTTCTGATAGGCTTGTGAATGATACATACCTTGCTGCTACAAAGTGGTATGATTTACTTTTAGAGGAGCTTGACTCTTAATGTTTTGATAGTTTGATATAGTCGTATGCTGAAACGCATACGACTATATTTTATTTATTATAAATAACTTTGTTTTGGAGGAAAATAATGCAACTGTTAATTGACGCCGATGGTTGTCCTGTGGTGGATCTTTCTATACGGCTTGCTAGTGAATATAATATAAAACCAATTTTATTATGTGACGATGCACATGTATTTAACAAACCCGGTGCTACCACAATGTCGGTTTCTATCGGTGCGGATAGCGTGGATTTTGCGCTGGTGAACTTAGTAAAAAAAGGCGATATTGTTCTTACTCAGGACTACGGGCTGGCTGCCATGTGCTTGGCAAAAAATGCATTCGTTTTAAACCAAAATGGGCTGGTATATACATCGGATAACATTGATACCTTGCTGGAAAGCAGGCACAGCGCCAAAAAAGCACGCAGAGCAGGCCATCGCATAAAAGGACCTTCAAAACGTACCTCTGCGCAAGACGACGCCTTTTGTGCTTCATTAAAGGTTTTGATGCAACAAGCTTTATCTCTTTCCGATTAAGTATTTTCACATATTCTTACCTTATGTATTTTTCAATTTTCACTGGTAATATTACCAAAAAAATGATATACTAATATGCACTTGTTTGTAAAAACATTTATAATAATTGTATATTGCATTTAAAATAAATATATTTGATGCGACAAAGCTAGCAAAAGGAGGCTATGTCATGAATTTTTGCCCAAAATGTGGATCTCAGATATCAACCGCCGCGGATGATTTATTTTGTCCAAATTGCGGTGCCAATATAGGTGCTATCAGGAATATTTATGAGCAAGCTGCTGCATCACCAAATGATGTCGCGCCTGCTTCTGAGTCTTCTCAGGAATATTTTCTCGGTAATTCCCCGGAGCCTGTTAGCGAGCCTGCTGTAAGCCCGAATGCTGCCGATCCTTTCGCAGCTTTTGAAGAAAGTCTGCCGCCAGTAGCCGATGTTATTATCGAAAGCGATACGCCTTCTACCGAGCCTTCCGCAGATATTGAAGGCAGCGAGCCTTCTATAAACGCCGAAAATACTGAAGAAAATGCAGACGCGCCCATATCTTCTGCTGACTCCGATTCTGAA
>CAYJIC010000023.1:0-3580 GCA_964370155.1 uncultured Oscillospiraceae bacterium | reverse complement strand
AACCTGTAAGTGAAGGCGCTGATTTACAAGGTGTAGAACTTCTTGGGATGATAGAAGAAGCTCAGGGACAACTTGATGAAAACTCAGCTGATTTCACATTACCTCAAGCCGGTGGTTTTGATGTTTACACCCAAGCGGATTCTCAAGCCTTGACACCTGATTTCCCGCAGGATCTTTTTGCTGATGATACTTTGCAGCCTTTGGCAAATGCGGTCAATAGCGCTTCACCAGAAAATCTTCAGGATGAAGCTCAAGACATTTTTGCTGCACCTGTGCCACAAGCGGCTGTTCTTGCAGCTGCTGCCATACCTGAAAAACCGCTAGAAGCTGTAGCAGAAACCGCGCCTGCGCAATCTCCACAGATAAATATTGCATCGCCACAAAAAGGCAAGGCGAAACCCGTTTCAAAGCCTGCCGCACCAAAGGCACCTAAAAAAACCGCACCACCCGTGCAAGAGCCTGCTTTGGCACAAACTCCTTTTGTGCCTATACAAGAATCTTCACCTCAAGAAACTACTATTTTCAATCCGTCTTCTTTTTCTCCACAGGCCACAACAAAAATTCCTACACCACCTGTCTTAAACTTGCCTGATGACGAAGAAGACTTTTTGCCACCTCGTCGCAGTATCGGTGCACGAATCATCACGTGGTTCTTTGTTTTTATTTTGTTCATTGCAGTAACTTTAGCCACCGTGCTTGTTATGTTGTGGTTCCAAAACAGGCCGATTAATGCTGTTGAAGAGTTTGTTTCTGCTGTTGAAAGCGCCGATGTGGCCGCCTTGCAAAGTATCACCGTGCTGGAAGATGGACTTACACCCAGCCAGGAAGAATGGCTTGCATTTTGTGCTGCGTTTGAAGAAACTACTGCGCTGAACACACTGAAAAGCCAGCTACTGGTGCAAGCAGAAGAGAGCGCACCTGATACACTTGAGTATCCTGCTGTGGATATCGTTAGCGGAGATCTTTTCTCTATCATTAGTTTTATTAAACAGTATCGTGTGCATATTTCCGCCGTAGATTTGTATGCGCCACAAGTAGCAGCCGGTACCGTCGTTCGTCTTAATACCACAGAACACACCGGTACCGCAGACGCTGCAGGCGAGCTTTATGTGGACTTGATGCCCGGAAAATATACCTGCCTTGTCATTCCACCCGATGTGGATGCGGCGTCTGTTTCACCCATTGAAATAGAGATTTTTTCTGTCAGCGAAGCAAACATTTTACAAGATACACAACCTCAAGCTACCCTTACAATAGAAAACTGCTTATCTGATGATGCTTTATTCTATGTGAATGACGTGGCTACACCTTTTGCACAGCCCGTGAACGGTGTTGTGGAAATTTCTAACGTGCCGCTGGGTGCTACTGTACGCATTGTTGTGGTTCAAGACGGTGTCACCATGGAGTCTTTAGTGACATTCAGCGATATGTCTACCACCACTCTTCGTTTTGAAAACTATACACAAGTGGATGAAATCACACCACCTTCGGCATCTTCTGATGTTACAAGTAGTCAGCCTGCGGCTCAAATTACCGCTGATGAAATAAATACTCTTTTAGCAACATTCTACCCCTCATATCTTGAGTGTATCAACCAGCAGTCTACCGATCCTTTGCAGCTGTCCACAGACGCAAACAAGTTGGGCGTAGGCGAGCGTATCACCTTACCCGATAATGCCGCTAATACATTTACATTTGGCTCGGCTACTGTCGATGCCGATAGCATCGCTGAAATTGATACTTCAGGTGCTGTGCCGTCTATACGCTTTAATGCAAGTTTCACCTACACATATCAGCCACGTGATACCTCTGCCGGACAAACAGACGGCGCAACCCAATACACCATGCAACTGGTGTATCAGGATGGTCAGTGGTTGATGAATAACATGACTTACGTTAGTCCTGGAGACTTTGAAAATAATGTTTTGGCCGGATAACTTACTGCTGCACGTTTCAGAAAGGAACTTATCACTTTTATGCGCATGGAGCAAAATCGTCCTTCCGCAAGAAAAAAGCCTACATCCTATAGCTCAAAACGAAAAAATAAACGTAAATTTTATCGGAATATTATAATGTTGATTATTGTAATTTTGATAGTAGGGCTTCTTGCACTTGCATTTATCATCTCGCAAAATAATCAGGCTGATTCTGTGTCATCTTCTTCTACGCCAGATATTGTTGCCGTAATTCCTTCATCATCGTCTGTGCCTGTGTCATCTTCTGTGCCACAGCGTACTCCTACACCTTATGACGAAGATGATATGCCCTATTTATTTAACTACGAAAATTTTATACCGGATGAGTATACCGAAAATCTTGAAATGAAAGATGTCGGTAGCGGTCATCAAATGGCCGTGCGTGCCGCAGATGCGTTTATTGACATGCAGGCCGCCGCAAAAGAAGATGGTATAAGCTTAGTTCCTCTTTCCGGATATCGTAGCAACGAAAGACAAACAAACAACTATAATGCTTCCATTCAAAACTATCTCAATCAAGGCTACTCCAGAGAAGAAGCGGTGTCACGGACACAAGGCTATTATGCTATTCCAGGTACCAGTGAACATGAGGCAGGGCTTGCCATGGATATCGGCGATATAAATGCCCCAAGCACTAACATTGACGATAGCTTTGATACTACCGAGTCTTTTGCATGGCTTATTGAAAACTGTACTACATATGGTTTCATCTTAAGGTATGATGCCGATACTTTTGATATCACTCATATCAACTACGAGCCATGGCATTATCGTTATGTAGGGGCTAACCACGCAGAAATTATTGTGGAGCATGATATCACCTTGGAAGAATATGTCGAGTATTACGACGAGTATAACCCATATGCCAGTAGCGCAGATTAAGCTTTTATAATTTTGCATTTGCATAGCAAATATTAAACCCACAGGTATCTTTCCAACGGAAAGATACCTGTGGGTTTTTAAAACAAGCATTTTGATGCTTGTTTTGCAAAATTATGCCCTGAACTTTGTGATTTCTGCCACCAAAAACAACACATAAAAACACAGCCTAAACCCACATGATACTATACATCTGTTTAGGCTGTGCATAATTCGCAATTTGATCAAATCTTTTACATCAAAATTATGTTAAAACCCACCAGCTGTGCGTGGAAACGGTAGCACGTCTCGGATATTTGCGATACCGGTAACATACATCACCATACGCTCAAACCCAAGCCCAAACCCTGCATGTTTCACGCTTCCGAAACGACGCAAGTCTAAGAACCAGCCATATTCTTCCATGTCCATATCCATGGCTTCCATACGTGATTTCAGTACATCGTACCTTTCTTCACGCTGACTTCCGCCAATAAGCTCGCCCACGCCGGGTACCAACATATCACAAGCCGCCACGGTTTTATCGTCGTCGTTTAAGCGCATATAGAAACTTTTGATTTCTTTAGGATAGTCTGTGACAAACACAGGACTGTTATAAACTTCTTCTGTTAAATAACGTTCATGCTCTGTTTGTAGGTCTGCGCCCCATTCTACTTTAAACTGGAACTTGTCGTTATTTTCCTTTAATATCTCCACTGCTTTGGTGTATGAAATCCGCACAAATT
>CAYJIC010000022.1:0-20497 GCA_964370155.1 uncultured Oscillospiraceae bacterium | reverse complement strand
CATATGTATTCGTCCATCCTGCACTTCCGTAGACTGATATGATAGGCTGGCCATCGACATCGAAAAATGCCACAGATGTTTCATTGCCACGCTCATCGTATGTGGCGTGTACAGTGGCGAAACCCTCGTCGCCCAGCACCGGTGAGCCGAATGTGTCATAGTATGAAGTTTCTATCTCGTTTCCATGTGCATCATATTTGCTTTTCCAGCCGGCGACACCTTGAGCATTTATAGGAATCGGTTTACCATCCGGTCCATAATATACCAGCTGGATGATATTTCCGTGCTCGTCATATGTGTTTTTGACAGAGGCAAACCCATCGGATGTGATGACCGGCTCGCCTTGAGTATCAAAATATAATACTTCAATCATATTGCCCAGCTCATCGAGAATTCGCTTTTCAGTTGCGAAGCCGTTATAGCTTGCGATAGGCTTGCCGTCTGTGCCAAAATATGACACCTCTGTAACATAACCGTGTTCATCGTATGCAAAAGTTTCTACAGAAACGCCTGCGTAGTTTAAAGTAGGCTGGCCATCTGTGCCAAAATAGGATATCTGCACTAAATTACCACGGCTGTCATACACCATTTTTTCACACGCAATACCCAGTGGGGTCAAAGCGGGGTTGCCTTCTGTGTCAAAAAAAGTTTTTTCTATTATGTTGTTTCGCTCGTCAAAAGTATTTTTTGCAGTGGCATACCCGTCTCGGCCAATGGTAAGGTTTTCGTTTGTGTCATAAATAGAAATTTCAATCTTGTTGCCACGCTCGTCATACATGCTTCGTGCTATGGCGCCGCCTTGTGTTGTGAGAACTAAGTTTTTATCTGTGCCGTAATAGCGCTCCTCGGTCACGTAGCCCATTTCATTGTATACTCTTGTAACGCCTGCAATACCGTTTATGTCCAAAGTAAGGTTTTCGTTTGTGTCATAATAAAATGTTTCAAGTAAGTTTCCCAGCTCGTCGTATTCACTTTTCCAGCCGGCAATACCATCGTTGTTTAGTATGGGCTGGTTATCAGTGCCAAAAAACCATGTTTCGATATCATTGCCTTTTTCGTCGTACTGGCGCCTGAAACCGGCCACACCATCGTTGTTGATGGCAAGGTTTTCGTCTGTGCCAAAGTAGGATACTTCTATTTCGTTGCCAAATTCGTCATATATGTTGTTTGCGCCGGCAACACCGTCTACATAGCTAAGCACAAGCTGGCCGTCTGTGCCAAAATACATGGTTTTGGTGATGTTTCCGCTTTCGTCAAATTGGCGCTCCCACACGGCATACCCTTGGTGTGAAAGTGTCAGGTTTTCGTCGGCGTCGTAGTATAACACCTGTGTTAAATTGCCACGTTCATCATATACACTTTCAGTAATAGCAACACCGTAGCCTGAAATAATAAGCTGGCCGTCTGTGCCGTAAAATGATGTTTTTATATCGTTGCCAAATTCGTCGTATGTGTTTGTCCAAACAGAAAGTCCGTCACTGTTTAGTACGGGCTCGTTGTCTGCGCCAAAGTACGAAGCTTGCGTTACGTTTCCATTTTCGTCGTATATATTTTCAACATATGCAAAGCCTGCGATTGTCAGGACAAGCTCGCCATCCACACCAAGATATGATATTTTTGTCGGGTTGCCTTTAGCATCAAACTCACTTTGAGTAGTGGTGAATCCATGCTCGTTTAATGTGGGGTTGCCGTCTGTGTCAAAGCAAGACACAGACACGACATTTCCCTTATTGTCATACACAAATTCCTCGCCGGAAATACCGATGTTGTTCAAAGTAGGCTTGCCGTCTATGCCAAGATAAGCCACTTTTTGTATTGCTCCGTTTTCGATGGTAATACTACTTTGGGCAAAACCATCAGCGCTGTTTACAGGCTGGTTTTCGGTGTTTTTGTACAGGACGGATATTAAGTTTGAGTGCTCGTCGTATACCAGTTCATTAATAGGCGCAGAGCCTTCAATATATATGCCTTCTCCGTCTTTGTTTAGGTTTTGCGCTAATATTACTTGGCCGTTTTCGTTATAAGTGTATGCTCTTGAGTGAAGGCCGTTTTTTAGGGTTATTCGCTCTTCGTCTTGGTCAAGATAATAAGTTTGAGTGATTTGGCCGTTTTCATTACGCACATATTCAAGCCCGAAAATGCCGTCCGCATCGGGTGCGGGGGAATATCTGTTATAGCGCATGTACAGCAGTTTAGAAACATATCCGTCTTGATATTCATACTGGTAGCGAGTGATATCGCTTTTTGTGGCGGAGTCATCAGCAGATGTGAATGCCTCGGAAGAAACGGTGTTGGCGGCTAAGAATATAGGGTTTGAGTCGCTATCGGGATTTTTGATATCGGCAGCTTCACCGTCAGAGGTATAGTCTAAAAGCATTATTTGCTTTCCGTTAGGGTCTTTATACTCGGCTGTATACGTGCCGTCGCTGTTGTACTGGTAAATAATATGAGAGGCACGCTCGTCCACAAACTGCTGAGTGTCTGGCTCGATTAAAGTATTTTTGTTATTTTCATATCGCACTTCATATTGAGGATATGTAGAAAAAAAGTTTATACCGTCAAAAGCATTTCTGTATACTATGGTGTAGTGTGACGTTTTATTTTTAACTTGCGCAGGGCTTAGCTCGAAAATACCCACAGGTATGCCATCTTTCAGGGTGTAGTCGATGTAATCGCTGGATTTCGGGAGATAGTAGTTTGCGATGAAAAAAGAAAGCAGTAAAAAAATCACGCCCGCAAACGCCGCAGATATACGCTTTTGAAGCATTCTGCTACGCTCACGCATGATAATGGCATCAGCGCTAAGGCCTAAGATGGTAGCGACGATTTTCAAGATGGCTTTTTGTTTTCCATCTTGCGCAAAACTGATGCCTAGGTGTTCGATTCCATCTCTTGTCAAAGATGGAGGAAAGCACCTGTTTTCAGGGTTTGGGTCGTTTGGGGCGCCATCTATGATAACAGGTATGATGTATTCATCGCCCCGAATGGCGCGAAAAGTTTCTACCTCGAAGTCGATATACTCGCTATTTTTATTTATGTTGGGCGAACAGACAAGTATCATATACTTGCACTGTTTCATTTCTTCCATGATGGAGTCTTTCAGTATGGTGCCTGCCAGATCATCAGTGTCCCTAAAACATTTTTTCAGGCGTTTATGCAGGCCGTATTCTCTACATATTTTTGCCGGCAAGCGATAGCTTTCCAGCTTTTTTTGTATCCATACAGCCTCTTTTTTATCAAGATGCTTGTAGCTGATGAAAGCTGAATATGTGAAATTTTGGTTTTCCATGCGTGAAGTTCCTCCATTTGTTTAAATGAATATACTTGTTATTTTACTTTAAAACGGTAAGCAATTCAACAATAGGCCTGAAATTTCATGCCGAATTTTGTGGAAAATAAATAGTTTATTTGATTTTGCTATGTGTTAAAATAAGCTCGCCAAGCAAAAAGCTATAACTCTTTTCATAATTGAATGGCATTGTAGTTGTATACATTTATTACGAATTAATATACATATTAATCGTAGATATTCTAATATAATAATTTTTAAAGTTAGTAGCATAAACCATTGAAGATTAATGTCAAATAATGTATAATTATCACATTAATAGGCTCAAATAAGATGTGGTACAATTGTTTACTGGAATGCACAGCGACTTCATTAAATGGAGACGCCTATATTGGTGTTTGAACTTGTGCCGGAAAAAATAGTAGCATAAGTGGATTGTAGGGGTTTAGTGTAATGAGTATTGACTTGTTTGATGTTGTGACATTTTGTATGCTTTTTGTTTACCAGCTGGAAGTTTTTAAATATGCCACAGATATATTGGTGGGTGGCTCTAAGCGTATCACGGATATTTATATGGGCGCAACCATTAACTGCTTGCTGGTTGGCATATTTATGACAACCAGTATTCCGTATGCATACTTTTTTGCAGTTGTAGTGGTCGTGCTTAGTATAGAATTTAAATGTATATCCAAAGCCAGTTGGATGCAATCTATATGTGGTGCGGCGATTTTTACCATGAATATTGCGTCGGTTAATATCTTGGTAATCGTGACAATCAGCTTTATTGTGGGAGTATCTCCGTTTGATATTTTGAAAAATTCAGAATATGACTGGATGCCAACATTCTTTACTGCTTTTACATTGGCAGTTTTCGTGCAACCTATTGTTGCAAAAATATTTAATATCGAAGCCATCCGGCGTGTTACCACTACGGTAAAATATTCTAAAATATTGTTGATAGCTGTGCTTGGAATTATTACATACGAGACCATGCACGTCATCACTATTTTTACGGAAGATATGTATACATCCCAAATTATTTTGACTGTAGCTACAGTGATATTTTCTGTTGGCACATTTTATTTTGTTTTTGCATATAGTATGATTTTGTCGGACTCATTACACTATATGGAAGAAGCGGATAAGGCTAAAAGTGAAAAAATACGCCTTGAAACAGTAAAGGTGAAGTTAAATAAAAAAATAGAACGCGATGCGCTGACTAATGTGTATAGCCGCCAGTTTATCATGGATTTACTGGAAAGTATGGTGAAGGAAGATAGCCCAAACTTTAGCATATTGTTTGTGGACGTTAATGCACTGAAATATGCGAATGATACCTATGGCCACGAGGCTGGAGATAGGCTGATTTGTGGTGTGGCAAACGCATTGAGTAAGTCTGTTCGCGCAGAAGACTACATTGCCAGAGTGGGCGGCGATGAGTTTGTTGTAGTGATAGGAAACGATCATAAGCAATCGGCTGAAAAAATGGTGGAGCGTATTTATCAGCACATTGATGCACAGGATAAGACAGAGGAACTTATTACTGTTTCTGCCAGCATAGGCTCTGTTTACGTGAACGAGGCACTGAAAGTTAAAGGTATAGACTTTATACTTTCAGAAGTGGACGAAGATATGCGTAAAAACAAGAAACAACATTACGCTAAAAAGGAGGGTGAGTAGTGAGCTTGATACTTTGGTACGTTGTGTTAGCTGGTGTATATGGGTTGTATCATAAAACCTTCTTTTCATACTCTACCCATATTTTTAATGATAGTAAAAATAAAAATATACGTGGGATTGCAAGCTATTTGGTAAACTTGATATATTGGGTTTTGTATATTCAATATTTCGGAGTAGCCTATGAGGCGTTGGCTGTAGTTTTATTTACTTTGTTATTGCTGGTAGAATATCTTGTGGTTTTCAAGCTGAGGTTTCAAATTGCGTTGTATATTACGTTGGCATTTTCCATTAACTTGTTTGCTAAGCGCATAGCGATTATTGGTGCAGCAGCACTGATTATGGGCGAAACAGTGGACGTAGCTTTAAACGATAAAGTAGTTCAGATTATTGTTTTGGCAATAGCGTCGGCTATGTCTGTGAACACTATTATGTTTGCAAGAAAAAGTATTTCTAAAATTTACCTGGATACAATTTTGGCCGATAAACGTAACATACAGTTTTTAGTAGGTATTTTTGGTGTTATTATCATCACAATTACAGCGATTGCATCTACGACAATTACCGCAAATGCGACACATGGACTTTTATATTTTTATATTTTTTCAGGTGTATCGTTCATAGTGGCGTTTTTACTTTTCATTATTTATGCCTATCAGCTGGCCAAGTTTAATCTTGTTATGCAAATGCTTGACGAGACAAAAGCATATAACAAAGAGCAAGAGAAGCTGGTGAACGAGCTGGAAGAAGAGGCCTCTAAGGATGCTATGACAGGGATATTGAGCCGTGAGAATATCGAAGAGGTGCTTATTGATAAGATAAATGGAAAGAAAAAGTTCTTTTTAGCGTTTATTGATATAGATGGGCTGAAATATGCCAATGATAATTATGGGCATCTCGAGGGTGATTTTTATATCAATAAAGTAGCAAGCACATTGCATGGTTACTTTGATACATGTTCTGTAGGGCGATATGGTGGCGATGAATTTGTGGTAGTGGGTGAATATGACACTAAGATGGAAGTGACATCTAAAGTGGTTAAATGCTATACATCGATATCACAGATTTCAAGCCAATACGACAAGCAATATTCTACTTCCATCAGTTATGGCATAGTATTTTCAGCAAATAATGACTTTAAAGACTTTAAAGAGATGATTGCGCTGGGAGATGAGCGCATGTATGAAATGAAAAAAATGGCCAAAAAACAACGTAAAACTGCTGTACCTGCATGATGTAGTGCCGAGGAGTTTTTATGAATAATTTCGGATAGCATGGCAAAAACAAAAGCCGGGCACAAAGGAAAACACATGAAAAATAGCGTAAAAGAAAAACTTGCTAGTGGTAAAGCGGTTTTTGGCACATGGATGATGACAAATAGTTTTGATAATGCTCAAATTCTTGCAGGGGTAGGCGTCGACTGTATTATGATCGACGCAGAGCACGGGTCTATGGATTTAGAAAGCGTTGGCCGGCTGGTTGTCGCGATAAAAACAGGGCCGTCGATACCGATGGTTCGTGTAGCATGGAATGATGTGTCAATGGTGAAAAGGGCACTGGACACAGGATGTGGCGGGATAATGATCCCAATGGTTAACTCTAAAAAAGAAGCGCAGGAAGCCGTAAGCTATTGCAAATATCCGCCTGTAGGTGTACGCGGTCGTGGCATAGGCAGAGCCACAAATTTTGGAAATAGCATGGAATATTTTAATACTGCAGATGAAGAGATACTGACCATTATTCAAATTGAGCATTATCTGGCAGTGGAAGCTATAGATGAGATTCTTTCAGTACCGGGGATTGATGTGGCGTTTATTGGGCCGATGGATTTAAGCATGTCCATGAATGTGCCGATAGATAGCCCTAAAATAACAGAATGCTTTGAAAAAGTTGTAAAAGCTTGTGAAAAATTTGGTGTAGCACCGGGTATTTTTACCACTAAAGAAGCAATGAAGAGTCACTTTGATATGGGGTTTCGCTGTTTGCTGGGTGGCATAGATGGGCAGTTTTTGTTCAATGGAGCAAAAGCTATCGCAGATGAATTTGAAAAAATAGTGTAGATAATAAAATATAAGTAGATGCCATTTGCCGTATATGTCGGCGAATGGCATTTTTTTATTAAAAAGTCGGAAAAATAACAAAATATAACTTGACATTGTGTTAAGTTAATGTTATGATGATGTCACAAAAAGTAAAGCTTTAATGTGTTATAAAATGTTAAAACGTAAAGGGTGGTAAAAGCTATGGAATGGGTGTTTTGCAAAACAAAAGAAGAAGGCGGCAAAAAAACCGCAGAGTATATAAGAGAGGAAGTCTGCAAAAATCCTTCGCTTAATTTGTGCATACCCACCGGGTCTACTCCGGTTGAGTGCTTTGAAGAAATGGTCAAGATGTATAAGGATAAACAGCTGGACCTTAGCTGTGCATACATGTATAACATGGACGAGTATGTGGGCATGAGCAAGGACCACCCAGAGGGATATTATAGCTTTCTAAACCGGCATTTATATAGTAAGACCAACACAGATATATTAAGGACGTTTGCGCCAAATGCTGCAGCAGAGGATATGCAGGCTGAGTGTGAGAGATACACCAAAGAGTTTTATCAAAATGGTGTGATGGATGTGATTTACTTGGGTATAGGCACAGACGGGCATATTGCGTTTAACATGCCTAAAGAAGTACATTGTCTTGACACGCATATAGAAAACCTGTCGGACGATACTGTGGCCGCAAATGCGAAATTTTTCGAGGGTAGGGATGAAGTTCCTAAAGACGCGATAAGTATTGGCATAGGAATGATATTAAAAAGTAAGCGCATTGTGCTGAACGCTTTCGGTAAAAGCAAAGCCGAGGCCATTAAAAGATTGTATGAGGAAAAGGCAGTTGATCCATATTTGCCTGCGACATTTTTAAATTTACACGATGATGTGACTATTATTGTGGATGAAGAGGCAGGTAGTCTGATAAACAAATAAACGCATGACTGACTGAATTTGAAGGTGCTAGCAGATAAAGGAGAATAAAATGATAGAGTTTTTAAGTTTTAAGCCTGATAGTAATGACGTGGACTATGACAGAGTAAACAGACTACAAAAGAAAATGAATGACAGGAAAGCTGTTATATGCCCACAAAGGGCCGAGATTATCACACGTGTGTTTAAAAAAACTGAAAATGAGCCTATAGTTGTGCGCAGGGCAAAGGCGTTGGACGCTATTTTGTCTGAAATGGATATATATATTGAAGAAGACTCTATCATATTCGGTAACCACGCCAGCAGTAACTTTGCTGCACCGGTGTTTCCCGAATATTCCTTCAATTGGGTTATCGATGAACTGGATGAATTCAGCAAAAGAAGCGGTGACAGCTTTGAAATATCAGAAGACACAAAACAGCGCCTGAAAGTGTTGCGGCCGTATTGGCAAAATATCACGCATCAAGACGAAGTTTTGCGCAATCTGCCCGAGATAAACAGGCAGGCAGAGACACAAAATGTGCTACACAGAGGTGGCATAAGCATGTCGGGTGACGGGCATATCATACCAAATCATGACTTTGTTTTAGAGATAGGATACGGCGGTATGAAGAAAATTGCCGAAGAAAAACTGCAAAATAAAGAAAACCTGACACAAAAACAGATTGACTACTATGAAGCAGCCATAATCACAATGGATGCAGTGCTGAAATATATCAAACGGTTTAGTAAGCTTTTGGCACAAGAGGCAAAGGGTGCGAAAGACGAAAAAAGAGCAAAAGAGCTTTTAGAATATAGCGTTATTTATTTAGATTTCATGGAAAACGGCGCAAGAAGTTTTTATGAAGCGGTGGAGTGTGTGTATCTTACACATCTGTTGATGATGATAGAAAGTAACGGTCATTCGTTCTCTTTTGGTAGGTTTGACCAATATGTATACCCATATTACAAAAAAGATATCGACAATAAAGTTATCACTAAAAATAAAGCGCTGGAAATTATCACACATTTCTTTATCATGACAAACAGCCTAAACAAAGTAAGGCCGTGGGGACACACACAATACAGTGGTGGATATCCTTTGTATTCGAACCTGATGGTGGGTGGCATGAAGCCGGACGGCTCTGAAGGCACAAACGATATATCATATATGTGTCTTGAAGCAATGAACCAGTCGAAACTGCCGGAGCCAAACCTGAGCGTGAGGTTTTGCAAAGATACACCAAGGGCGCTGTTGAAAGACTCGGCAAAGCTGATTCGTCAAGGGTTTGGGATGCCGTCGATGTTTTGTGACGAGGTGGTTATTCCCGCAATGATGACACTGGATTTGGACATTGAAACAGCCAGGGATTATGCGTCTATGGGCTGTGTGGAAACGGCTATTCCGGGCAAGTGGGGTCACAGGGCAACAGGAATGACATATATAAATTTTGGAAAGATACTGGAGATTATACTGAACAACGGTGTAGATCCTGTGTCGAAAATACAGCTGTTCAACATTAGCGGTAAAGATGGTAGCGAGATAGAGTATAAGTCTTATGACGATTTATGGGCGGCGTGGCAAAAAGCGTTGAAATTTTACTTTGAACTTGCCATAGATTGCGATAATGTATGCGATGCATCGCTGAAATATCACGATGCTGATGCTTTTGCATCTTCTACCATAAACTGCTGCTTAGAAAGAGGCAAAACGCTGAAAGAAGGCGGATCGGAGTATGACTATATATCACAGTCAAACATTGGCCCGTCGGTGATAGGAGACTCGCTTGCGGCCATAAAGAAACTGGTATTTGAAGACAAAGCACTTTCGTATGATGAGCTGATGCAGGCACTTAAATCGGACTTTGCAGGCGAGCGTGGCGCCGAAATTCAAAAAATGTGTAGAGAAGTGCCGAAATTTGGCAACGATGAAGACTATGTGGATCGTCTGGTTGCCGATGTGTATGAGTCTTATTTGGCGCTACTTCCAAACTACTATACAAACCGTAAGGGTGAAGGCCCGATTGGTTGCAGATATACCATGTCGACCTCAAACATTACCTCATATGTTCCGAATGGGTTTGACGTGGGAGCCACACCGGACGGAAGAAACGCAGGCATGCCGCTGAACGAAGGCGCATCACCGTGCATAGGCGCAGACAAAAGCGGTCCGACAGCGGTTATTCATTCAGTATCGAAACTGCCGAACCAAAAAATTGCCGGTGGTCAACTTTTAAACATGAGGTTTTCGCCCGATGCACTTAAAGGCGAGGAAAACCTTGAGAAATTCACGTCGTTTATCGAAAGCGCAAGAGGGTTTAACATCTTCCACAACCAGTTTAATATCGTGGATGCGGCGCAGCTTCGTGACGCCAGAGAGCATCCCGAAAACCACGGTAGCTTGATGGTGCGTGTGGCGGGGTATTGTGCATTGTTTACAACATTGATGCCTGAGGCGCAAGATGCTATCATTGGACGCACAGAGCACAGTTTTTAGGAGATGAGGCATGGTGGAAGGCTTGATTACACACATTCAAACATATTCGACAAAAGACGGCCCGGGGATACGTAGCACAGTGTTTTTTGTGTCGTGTAATTTGCGATGCAAATGGTGCGCAAATCCCGAGGCGATGCTTCCTGGAAAAAAGTTATTTCATCAGCAAAATCTTTGTAAAAAATGCGGAAAATGTGTGTCTTTAAGCGGTGGAACCATAAAAATCAAAGATGATACCGTTGTGGTAGACAGAGAAAAGTGTGAAATTTTAGAAAGGCTTTCGGATATTTGTAACTATAGCGCATTCAAAGACGAGGGAAAATATATCGGCGATGAACAGCTATATAAGGCGTTGGCACGCGACAAATATTTCTTTGAAACATCGAGTGGCGGGGTGACGTTTTCGGGTGGAGAACCGTTTTTACAGCCAGAGCTGCTTTTGGCTACCATGGAAAGACTGAAAAATGATGATATACACATTGCTATAGAAACAGCGGGACTGTGGAACTTTGAAAAAAGTGCGGATATCATTGAAAAGTGTGATTTATTTTTGTATGATATAAAGGCATGGGACGAAGATATTCACAAAAATTGTACCGGCGTATCTAACAAAATGATTTTGGAAAATGCAAAGAAGCTGGCTAGCTTAGGTAAAGAAATGCATATCAGGATGGTTGTTGTTCCGAGACACAACGATGATAAATCTGATATAATTAAAAGGCTGGAATTTGCAAAATCACTGGGTGAGTCGGTAAAGCAGGTGGATATTTTGAAGTACCACGACTATGGCGAAGGCAAGTATAAAGCGCAAGGACTTTTGTATCCGTTGGCAGGCATGAAATATGACGAGGATGCATTGGATGAAGCAGTGGAGTATGCGAAAGCAGAGTGTGAAAACATGGGCATGAAAGCCGGTATTGGTGGGTGAAAAAATGAGTATAGCACAGCGCCGAATGAAACTGCTCGATGTGATAAAAAAAGAAAAAAACATTCAGCTGGTTGATGTGGCGGAGATGTTTAATGTGTCTTCAATGACTATAAGGCGAGACTTGCAGCTTTTTGAAAGGCAAGGCCTTATCACGCTGACACATGGCGGGGCAAGCATCAATGAAGGCATGGAGCTGGAAAAAAGTTTTGTGGATAAGCTGAACACAGACATGCTTATAAAATCTGAAATTGCAAAAGAGGCGGCCGGCTATATCAAAAACGGTGATACCATTGTGCTGGACTGTGGTACCACGACATTACAGATATTAAAGTATATAGGCGAAAAAAAGCTGAGGATTTTCACGAATTCGTATCCGGCTGTGCAGTATTTAAGCGGAAACAAAAAAGTGGAACTGCTTATGGCGCCGGGTGAGTATGACGATGTGTCAGCAGGTATGTTTGGACCGTATACCATAAACTTTTTCAGTGAAATTTCTGCCGATAAAGTGTTTATGGGAACACACGGATTTGATAAAGAGCTGGGCGCGTCTGTGCCTGAAATTATAGACGCGCAAACAAAAAAGGCGCTATTGAAATCCGGTAAAGAAAAATATTTATTATTTGAGAAAGCTAAAATGGGAAAAGTGTATCAAAGCGGGTTCGCAAAACCTGATGATTTCAATAAAATTATAAAAAAATAAAAGAGGTGAAGTTGGCATGGAGTTATTATTTGATACAGCAAACATAGAAGATATCAGACAGTATATGCAATATTATCCAATCACCGGGGTGACAAGTAACCCAAGTATACTGAAAGCTGAAGGTAAGATAGATTTTTTTGCACATTTGAAAACTATTCGCGAGATTATAGGATATGACAAAACCCTGCATGTGCAGGTGATCGCCGAAGACGCCGAGGGAATGGTAGCAGAAGCACGAGCAATACTGAAAAACATTGATGATAAAGTGTATATCAAAATTCCGACCACTCAAGAAGGCCTGAAGGCAATGATGCATTTGAAATCCCTAGGCATAGGGATTACCGCAACAGCCATTTATACAAAGTTTCAGGGATTTGCCGCTATCATGGCGGGTGCAGATTTTATTGCGCCTTATTGTAATCGTATGGCGAACTTAGACACAGACTATGAAGATGCTATATCTGCATTTAGGGCAATGATAGAGGAAAATAATTCATCGTGTAAAATACTAGCGGCCAGCTTTAAAAATATAGGACAGGTGAATAATGCGTTTATGGCGGGTGCGCAAACAGCCACAGTACAGCCGACACTTCTGAAAGAAACGTTTAAGATGGCAGCAGTGGAAAAAGCTGTAAAAGACTTTAAGCAAGATTGGCAAGCTGTGCAAGGTGATGTATTTATCACAGACTTATAATAAAGTATTTGCAAGTTAAAAAAGGTTTACACTTTTTATAGGTGTAAACCTTTTTTGATTGGGCGCGGCGTCAGGGTCTGCCCCATTGGGCATGCTGCTTGAAAGCGCAAAAAAAACCTTCCGATAAACGGAAGGTTTGGTGCGCTGGAAGGGACTCGAACCCCTGACCTACTGGTTCGTAGCCAGTCACTCTATCCAACTGAGCTACCAGCGCAGATGCAAGTAATATAATATCATGAGAAGATGCGTTTGTCAATAGGATACTGACAAAACAATATGAATAAAATGAAAATTAAATGCGGATTTGGAGAGCTTTATTCTTTACTATGATATCGACGTTGGTATGACTTCCACCAAATTCACCGTCTAATGTGAATGAAGTGGGTGATGCGAAAGAAAAAGAAGCTTCGGAAATACGTAGAATCGACAAAAGTGGACTTTTGGTGTTTCCACTAAGCAGAGCGGTGGAAAGTTCGCCCAGCTCGACTAAATTTTGCGGATAATGCACCAGCAAAACTTCGAAAACCCCATCATCTAACTGAACCTTTTTCTTATCAGGAAAAGAAAACCCTGCAACAGATGCAGAATTTGCAATCATACCAAATAGATAGTCGCCTTCATGTAAAGTGCAATCATCACACTCGATGCGAACATGAGAGGACTGGATGGACGGAAGCTGCTGGATACCACTGAGCACGTATGCAAAATACCCTGCCGCATTTTTATATTTTTGAGGGGTGATGTATGGCACATCGGTAAATGCGCCAAAGGCGGCAACGTATGTAAAAGCGCGATTGTTTAAAATACCTACGTCACATTGATAAAGCTGTTTTGGAGTCAGTATTCGGTTTGCAGCACGCATCATATTACGTCGTGGCAATTTCATGCTAGCGGCAAAATCACAAGTTGTGCCACCGGGTATATACCCAACTTCCGGTATATTTTTAAGACACATAAGACCATCCACTACTTCATTTAAAGTGCCGTCGCCACCACAACATACTAAAATATCCGCATCTTCACCATGCTGCCGAGTTAGCTTGCGTGCGTCGCCTTCGGCATGAGTAGGACATACCTTTAATGTGTATCCTGCAGCGGAAAATAAACATAAGATATCCATCAACTTGTTTTTAAGGCGTCCACCACCGGTGTGTGGATTGAAAATAAATAGCATATTTTTCATAATATGACCCTTTAAATCATACCGGTAAATAACATTATTGTGTTTTTATAAAAATCAAGATGTGAAATAAGTTATCTACCAACTTCGGCTAAAACAAGGCCTTCGTTGTGATCAAGTGCCCAGTCTACATTCCAAGTGGACACAAACAAAAGCAAAGCGTTGCCTTTTAAGTCTTCTACCTGCTTTGAATCGCTGGTTAAATCAAGATCTTTTAAATCACCTTCGTGCTGTGTGATCCATCTGATGTGCTGATATGGAAGCTTTTGCAACTGTATGTCTACATTATACTCTGCTTTTAAGCGATATTCCAGTACCTCGAACTGAAGCACACCAACCGCACCAACAATAACTTCTTCAAGGCCGCTACTACTTTCCTTGAATATCTGAATAGCACCCTCTTGTGCAATTTGGGAAATGCCTTTTACAAACTGCTTGCGCTTCATGGTATCTGTTTGTGTGATACGTGCGAAATGCTCTGGAGCAAACGTAGGAATACCGTCAAAAGTAAAACGTTCTTTACCGCAAAGTAAAGTGTCACCGATAGAAAAAATACCGGGATCAAACACGCCCAGAATGTCGCCTGCATATGCAGTGTCTACCGTTTGGCGTTCCTCTGCCATCATCTGCTGTGCGCCGGCAAGCTTTACGTTTTTACCTTGCTGGGTGTGGTATACTTCCATGCCACGCTGGAACTCTCCGGAACATACACGCAAGAAAGCAATGCGATCTCTGTGGGCAGGGTTCATATTCGCCTGAATTTTAAAGACGAAAGCTGAAAAGTTTTCATCAAACGGATCAATTGTGCCAATTGAAGATTTGCGAGAAAGTGGTGGTGGGGTCATCTGCAAAAACGCATTCAGGAAAGGCTCCAGGCCAAAGTTTGTGAGGGCCGAACCAAAAAATACCGGAGTTTGTCGACCGTTGTGTAAAGCTTCTTCATCAAACGGGGTACCAGCCACATCTAAAAGCTCGATATCCTCCACCAAGGTGCTATGTGCACTTGCGCCTATCATGTCGTCGAGTCCGGCATCTCCAAGCTTTGCCGAAACAGTCTTAACTTGTTTTGTGCCACGCTGTGCATTTTCCAGCTTTTCGGGCTCGAATGCTAAAATGCGGGAAGATTCACGCTCGTAAACACCTTTGAATTCCTTGCCGCTACCGATGGGCCAGTTCATAGGATAAGTGTCTATGCCAAGCACATCCTCGATATCTTCCAAAAGCTCTAGCGGAGATTTTGACTCGCGGTCCATCTTGTTTACAAAAGTGAAAATGGGTATACCACGCATAACACACACTTTGAAAAGTTTTTTAGTTTGCGCCTCTACACCTTTTGCTGCATCAATCACCATAACGGCGGAATCTGCCGCCATGAGGGTGCGGTATGTGTCTTCGGAAAAGTCCTCATGGCCGGGTGTGTCTAGAATATTTACACAAAATCCATCAAATTCAAACTGCAATACACTGGAAGTGACGGAAATGCCACGTTGCTTTTCTATTTCCATCCAGTCGCTTACAGCGTGTCGACTGCTTTTTTTACCTTTAACACTACCGGCAAGGCCAATGGCGCCTCCGTATAAAAGCAATTTCTCAGTTAATGTGGTTTTACCTGCGTCGGGGTGGCTGATGATGGCAAACGTACGTCTGCGCTTTATTTGTTCTTGTGTGGTCATTTGTTCCTTCTTTCCGGTATATATAAATAATTTTTTACAAAGTGTAATAATGACGTAAAATTATACAAGTACTACATCGGATGATGATGTTTGTCTTAGGTTGATTCGTCTTACAGAAACACAAAGGCCGCTGTTATCGTCTAGGGTGAACATAACACCGTTTATCATGCAAAAACCTTCCGCAACCACCATTTTTTGACGAACATGAAGACGATTTCTTAAGATAGAAGCGTGTTTATCCATTCCAAGAATACTGTGGATGGGTCCGCTCATGCCGGCATCGGTGATGAAGCCTGTGCCGCCGGGTAGTATCTGCTCATCAGATGTTTGCACATGTGTATGCGTGCCAAAAATGCCACTGATGCGTCCATCTAGATAGTATCCCAAAGCTTTTTTTTCAGCGGTGGACTCAGCATGAAAATCTATAATAGTATATTTTGCAGGAAACTTTTTGAGAAGATTATCGGCGCGTGTAAATGGATTGTCTAGTGGCTCCATAAATGCTACGCCGGATAAATTTATCACGCATACAGTGCCAAGGCGTCCTGTGTCTACTAAGACACATCCGGTGCTGTCTTCGGTGCACGGGTAGTTTGCCGGGTGAAGCAAGCGCTCATTTTCGAGATATAAATCTTCGCCGGCGCGGTCGTATCCGTGATTGCCACAAGTGACAACATCGGCGTGACGAAGCAAAACTTCGGCGCTGTGCGTAGTGATTCCCGTACCGCTTTTATCACTATTTTCACCGTTTACGACAACAAAGTCTGCGCCTAGTTCTTCTTTTAGTGCAGGCATTCTGTCATTGTAAAAGTCAAGGCCGGGAGGTCCAACCACGTCGCCAATACACAGTATATTCATGAAATTTACTCCAAATGATACATATTTTAAAGCTGGAAATATGCCATGAGACAAGATGAAGAATCAAACAAAAAGATATAGTATCGTCAAGAAAACGTCGGGCTCCCATTTTGGCAGGTGGCCCGACGTAAATATAAAACTTTACTATTTGGCGTAATCAATGGCGCGAGATTCTCTCACAACATTTACTTTGATTTGACCAGGATAATCCAACTCGTTTTCGATTTTTTGGCTGATGTCACGGGCTAGTATAACCAGCTGGTCATCGCTAACTTGTTCAGGTTTTACCAAAATGCGCACTTCGCGACCGGCCTGTATGGCAAATGAAGACTCAACGCCGTCAAAGCTTTTGGTGAGTTCTTCCAGGTTTTCAAGGCGTTTGATATAACTTTCAAGATTTTCACGACGGGCACCGGGACGCGCGGCAGATATGGCGTCTGCGGCCATAACAATAAACGCAAGCACGCTTTTTGCTTCCACGTCGCCGTGGTGGGCTTCAATAGCGTGAATAACAGCGGGATTTTCTTTATACTTTTTGGCGATATCTACACCGATTTGTACATGTGTGCCTTCGATTTCGTGATCCAATGCCTTGCCGATATCATGAAGCATACCGGCGCGCTTTGCTTGGTTTACGTTTAGGCCCAGCTCTGCGGCCATGATGCCCGAAAGGTAAGCAACTTCTAAAGAATGGTTTAGCACGTTTTGGCCATAGCTGGTACGATATTTCAAGCGACCTATCAGCTTGACAATATCGGGATGTAGGTTTGGAACACCAACTTCCATTACCGCTCTTTCGCCTTCACGTTTCATGACAAGCTCTAAATCACGACGAGACTTTGCCACGGTTTCTTCAATGCGAGCAGGGTGTATGCGTCCGTCCATGATAAGTTTTTCAAGTGTTTGACGGGCCACTTCTCTGCGAACGGGATCAAAACTTGATAATGTGATGGCCTCAGGGGTGTCGTCGATAATTAAATCAACACCGGTGGCAATCTCCAAAGCACGAATATTACGACCTTCGCGGCCGATGATGTGGCCTTTCATCTCATCACTGGGTAAAGGCACCACACTGATGGTGGCTTCGCTTGAATGATCTGCGGCACACCGAGCAATGGCCTGCCCGATAAGGTTGCGAGCCATTTCGTCAGCCTCGCTTTTAAGGTTGGTCTCGTAAGCAGAAATTTTAACTGCTTTTTCATGCGTAAGTTGCTCGTCTAAACGGCTTAAAAGTAGCTTGCGAGCTTCTTCTTGGTTCAAAGCAGCGATACTTTCCAGTTTTTCCAGTTGGCGCTCTTTGATTTGGTCGATTTCACCCAGTTTCGCTTCAACTAGTTGAGACCTCTGAGTTAAATCTTCCTCACGCTTTTCCATAGCGGTGGTTTTTTTGTCGACATTTTCTTCTTTTTGCTCGATACGACGTTCCTGGCGAGATACTTCACTGCGACGTTCTTTTATCTCTTTTTCGGCTTCTTGCCTAAGCTGATAGGCACGATCTTTTGCCTCTACAACAGACTCTTTTAGTTTCTGTTCGGCGTTTTTGATAGCATCGTTGACAATTTTCTTAGCTTCTTCCTCGGCAGAACCCAGGGCTTGCTCAGCTGTACGCCGACGATAAGCCACGCCGGCAACAAATGAAATAATAGCTAAAACAATTGCCACGACTACTACCAGAATGATAGTCCATGCTGGTACCAATTGTGTCAACTCCTTAAAATCTAATTATTGGGTAGAACTTGTGCTGGTAGAAAAAATATAAAACTGAAAATATGGTACATAAAAACCATGATATATAATATGTTGTGGTAATCTGTGTAAAACAGCTATCACAAAAATCTACTTGGCGCATCTTGTCATTGAGCAGATTGCACCACATTATTATTGTAAGGCTAAGGACGGGTAATGTCAAGAAATTATGTAAAAAGAATTACATTGCTGCGACTATGTACCGACAATATGCGTATTGACAAACTAAAAGGCAATTGTTATGCTGTCAATGTTAGTATTCAGTGTTAGTATTTATTGTAAGAATATTACTAGCTAAAATAAAAGTTTGTGAGGAGTTTTATATGTCGGCCTATAGCATAGATCGTGAAAAATTGGTAGAGGATTTGGGTACAGATAAGAAAAAAGGCCTTTCTGTGGCTGAAGCCGGTGCACGTTTGCAAAAATATGGAAAAAACCAGCTACAAGGTAAGAAAAAAACACCGATGCTAGTTAGGTTTTTTATGCAGTTTTCAGACCCGATGATTATTATATTGCTGATAGCGGCAGGTATCAGCTTTTTTGTGGCGGTGAATGGGCATGACGCTAAAGAATTTTTTGAGCCGCTGTTAATTTTAGCAATAGTGGTGGCAAACGCCATCATGGGTCTTTCTCAGGAAAGCAAGGCCGAAAAAGCTTTGGAAGCGCTGAAAGAAATGAGCGCACCACATGCACGTGTGATAAGAAATGGCGGCGAAGTGGTGATAGAAGCAGTGGACGTTGTACCGGGTGACATTGTGATGATAGAAGCGGGCGGATTTGTGCCGGCCGATGGCAGATTGCTGGATTCCGCGAGCCTGAAGTGTGAAGAAAGTGCACTTACCGGCGAGAGCGTTCCAAGTGAAAAGGACGCTACAGCACAAGTGGCAGAGGGTGCGCCGCTGGGTGATAGATTCAACATGGTGTATTCGGGCTCGGCCGTGGCTTACGGCAGGGGCGTATATGTGGTGACAGGCACCGGCATGGACACCGAAATGGGACGAATTGCAGGCATGCTAAACAAAGAAGAAGATAGTAAAACACCTCTGCAAAATAAACTAGCGGCACTGTCGAAAATACTTGGTATCGGGGCAGTGTTTGCCTGTGCAGCACTATTTTTATTTGGTTGGCTGGGTACAGACATGGATGTGCTGGAAGTATTTATGGTATCTGTGTCGCTTGCAGTGTCGGCCATTCCTGAAGGCATGCCGGCTATTGTAACCATTGTGCTGGCCATTGGCGTGCAGCGCATGGTGAAGAAAAATGCTATTATTCGCAGATTACCTGCGGTGGAAACACTGGGTAGTGCTACTGTGGTGTGCAGTGATAAAACAGGCACATTGACACAAAACCGCATGACTGTGACTAAAGCTTTCGATGCTGAAAATGCAGCTATGGAAGATATCAGTAAAGAAAATTCCGAGGCAGTTCGCAAGCTTTTGATGTATGCCACATTATGCACAGATGGATCTGTTTCGTTCGAAGGCGATAAAACCGTATATATTGGCGATCCCACTGAGACGTCTATTGTGATGGCGGCGTATCAAAACGGGATGGTGAAGGAAGAACTTAGTGAGAAATATCCGCGTTTGGCAGAAGTGCCGTTTGACTCGGACCGTAAGATGATGAGCGTGGTATGTGAAATTAACGGTGAAAAAGTGGTAGTCACAAAAGGTGCGCTGGATTCTTTGGAAACAAGGGTTACTACCGGCGACATGCAAGCGGCAAGACGTGAAAACGATGCCATGAGCGAGAAGGCTTTGCGTGTGCTTGCAGTGGGGTATAAAGTGATAAGTGAAGTACCTCAAAACCCAAATAGTGAAAATCTGGAGACAGACCTTACATTCATGGGGCTTGTGGGCATGGTGGATCCGCCGCGTCCTGAGGTTCGCGAGGCAATCAAAGAATGTCGCACAGCAGGCATTCGTCCTGTGATGATAACAGGCGATCATGTGGTGACAGCAAAGGCTATTGCCGACGATTTGGGGATTGCTCAGCCGGGAGACCTTGCCATCACAGGGGCAGAGCTGGCACAGATGCAAGAGAGCGAATTGCAAGAAAAAGTGCATGATATTGCAGTATATGCCAGGGTATCGCCTGAAGATAAAATACGCATAGTAAAAGCATGGCAGGCAAAAGGGCAGGTTGTTGCCATGACAGGCGACGGTGTGAATGATGCACCTGCGCTGAAAGCGGCAGATATAGGGTGCGCAATGGGCATCACCGGCACTGACGTTGCTAAGGGTGCGGCTGATATGACTTTGACCGACGACAACTTCACCACCATTGTGGATGCGGTGAAGGAAG
>CAYJIC010000021.1:0-21305 GCA_964370155.1 uncultured Oscillospiraceae bacterium | reverse complement strand
CCATAAGCGCTCAGCAACAACCTATGCAGAACACCCCACAACAGCCACCGCAAGGTGCTCCGCCATACTTCAGCAATACTCCCCCTCAACCGGGTGCTCCTACATATTACAACACTCCAACGCCACCTCCGGAAAGTAGTATGAAAAAGCCTTCCAAAGCACTTGGAATAGGTTGCCTTGTCATCGGGCTTTTTATTGCCGCTATTTATCTTTTCAGCTCTTGTGTTTTGCCTTTTATGATAGGCTCTTCCATAGCCCAAGAAACCTTAGAAGATATGACTTATGCAGTAGCCGAAAACGATTCTGATACCGACGATGATGGCTTTGATACACGCAGTTTTCCTCAGGCTGAATCTGAAAACACAACCGATTCGACCGATTCAGGCTTAAACTGGGTTATCGAGCCACAGTATGACTGGCAAAATCTTGCCCCACTTAGCAATACCAGCGAATATATTGACTATAGCATGAACTACCTGAATTTTTACACCAATGACGGTATTGGTGTTTTAGAGTTCAGTGGTAGCGAGCTTATTCCTGCAGGCACGTTTACAGAACCTCCTTTTTTCTGTGATTACGGATATTGGCACGGATTCCCCGAGGATTTATACAACAGTGACTTTGCTACCCAAAATGTATTTTTAGCCAGCTACGGCCTACCCTACACCACCGATGGCGGACACGGCGGCGCTAACTATATGATATCCGGCTACAACCCATCAGATGGAAGCTTGACACTTGGTTTTGCCGAGTATGGCGAGTTTTATGCGGCAGATTTTTCCACTTATGATTTCACTGTACCTGATTATTTGACTGCTATTGATATCACAAACTTTGATGAATCCGGCATGCTACTTGAAACCCGGCAAGGCCTTGCAACCGGTGACGGCAACTTAATCTTGGATGTCGTATACACCTCTGTCACCAAGGTTTATAACAACATTTGGCGAGTAGAGGCTAATGATGGCATGTACAGCTTTTTCAACACCGCAGAAAATACATTCCTCACAGATTTCGTGCTGGAGCCCGTGTGGAATTATAACAACCCTGTTTTCATGAGTACCGGACTTTTCAACGAAGGCTATTCCCCTGTGCGTATAAACGGCATGGTAGGCTTTATAGATGAAAACGGAAACGAAATCATTACACCACAGTTTGAAAACGCCACGTTCGTCAAAGACGGCGTCGCCTGGGTACAGCAAGACGGACTATGGGGTCAAATCGCACTCCCCACACTATCGTAAGATTAATACAGCACCACCCCTATACATAAAGGAGATACCATGTCAAAACCCATTGTCGCCATTGTTGGACGACCCAACGTAGGAAAATCTACTTTCTTCAACAAGCTTATCGGTGAACGCCTAGCTATAGTAGAAGACACCCCCGGCGTTACCAGAGACAGACTATACGGCACCGCAGAATGGCTGGACCATCAGTTTTTGCTGGTGGATACCGGTGGTATCGAGCCCGGAACCGACAACAGCCTTCTGCTTCACATGCGTCGTCAGGCAGAAATTGCTATCGATTCTGCATCTGTTATTTTGTTTATCACCGACATCAAAACCGGCGTCACTGCTCAAGATGTCGACATTGCTCCCATGCTTTTGCGTAGCGGCAAACCAATTATCTTAGTGGTAAACAAAGTGGATGGTGTGGGAACACTTCCACCCGAACTATATGAGTTTTATTCCCTTGGTCTTGGCGATCCTTTCCCTGTATCGTCTGTTCACGGACACGGAACCGGTGATCTGCTTGACGAAGTGATATCTCACTTCCCTAAAGAGGATTATGCAGAAGAAACCGATGATCGCATCCCTGTCGCCATCATTGGCAAACCAAACGTGGGCAAGTCCAGCCTTGTAAACTATATTCTAGGCGAAGACAGAATGATAGTGGCAGACGAGGCCGGAACCACTCGTGATGCAGTAGACAGTGATGTCGATAACAAATGGGGCAAATACACATTTATCGATACAGCCGGAATGCGGCGGCGCGGCAAGGTGGAAGACGGCGTGGAACGATATAGTGTTATTCGTGGCCTTGCCGCCACCGAACGTGCTCGTGTTGCTGTCATCATGATTGACGCTACCCAGGGTTTTTCTGAGCAAGACAGTAAAGTGGCAGGATATGCCCATGAACAAGGCAAGGCATGCATTATTGCTGTAAACAAATGGGACGCTATTGATAAAGATGATAAAACTATGCAAATTCAGCGTAAAAAGTTGGAATCCGACTTTTCATTTATGAGTTATGCGCCAATTATTTTTCTTTCGGCAAAAACCGGTCAACGTGTGGACAAACTTATGGAGCTGATAAACTACGTCGACAGCCAAAATGCACTACGTGTCACCACCGGTGTTTTAAACAAGATTTTGGCCGATGCCACTGCAAGGGTGCAACCACCCACCGATCGTGGAAAACGTCTTAAAATTTACTACATGACGCAAGTATCAACGCGTCCACCCACTTTTGCTTGTTTCATAAACAACAAAAAACTTTTCCATTTTTCCTATCAGCGTTATTTGGAAAACCAAATCCGTGCTACATTTGGGCTTGAAGGCACGCCTATACGCATTTTATCGCGTGAACGTGGCCAAAAATAAATTTTTATACTTTACATTTTTTCTCCTGTTGTGATATACTATCTTGGATATATCAAAATTTTTAACCAATTGCAATTATCACTTTAATAAACAACACAACAAAGGGAGCATTAAATCTATGTTTTTTCTCGCGCTGGCTATCTCCGCTGTAGTGGGCTATCTTTTGGGTAGTGTTAACTCTGCCATATTAATTTGCCGTGCATTTTACGGGCAAGACATCCGCAAGAGCGGTAGTGGCAACGCCGGCATGACAAATGTGGCCCGCACTTTCGGCAAAAAAGCCGCTATTTTAACTCTTGTCTGCGATATATTGAAAGGTGTTCTGGGCGTGGTATGTGGTCACGGGGTAGTAATCCTGCTACTTTCAGACACCAATTCCATGTATGGAGCGTATATCGGTGCTATCTTTGCAATTATTGGCCACATGTTCCCCATATTTTTTGGTTTTAAAGGCGGAAAAGGCGTGGCGACATCTTGTGGTGTGGTGCTTGCTTTACAGCCCATACCGGCGATTATTCTCATCTCTTTGTTCCTTATCATTTTCTTTATCAGTAAAATGGTATCTTTAGGCTCATTAATAGGCATCGCCTTATATCCGGTTGTAACGTTTTTGTGGTGCACCTATATTACCGGTGAAATGGTTTTATATTCCACCGTCTGCACTGCTGTTATTGCCACCATGGTTATCTGGATGCACCGAGCCAATATTGGCCGTATCCTTACCGGCACCGAATACAAATTTGGACAAAAGAAAAAAGAAGCTCAAAGCGAAGATTCCCCTTCACCATAGCTTCCCTCAACCAATATATTTTCCTTTTTTCAAGGGTTTTTCTTTGAAAAAGGGATTTTTTATTTGCATACGCACTAGCCCAATTCCTATTAAGTGAGCTACATCTTATATTACAGTTTGTCAAAATATAAATCTCCCCGATAGTCAGATATCAAAATATCAAACTCTCGGGGAGCATCTTATCACACCAATGATAATCTAAATCAAACCAAGCTCAAAACATTAAATCACTTCGGTTTTGCCAAAATGTCTCGCGCGTCCACGCCTTGCTCTTTGGCAGCTTTTTTTGCTGTAGCGGTGTAAGTGCTGCCATGAGTTCCGCTAAATCCGATGGTAATGGCAGTTTTGTCGACACATGGTGGTACATAAACCGGGAATGTCCTAAGTAGTTCAGCCACGTCCTCAATTTCATGTAGCTTTAACGATGTATCATATCCCATACGGTGAAGCACCGCAGCAAGTACTTCGGTCTGTGTGTTGCCCGGACCTGCACCAAGGCCTGTCAAGGTAGCATCCACATAGGTGGCCGAACACTCTAGTGCAACCAAGGTATTTGCCATATGCATCTGTAAGTTTGTATGCGCATGAAAGCCCACAGGTATATCCAGTCCATCCACCAATGTGCTCACCCTTGCACGCACTTGCTCGGGCATCATATATCCTGAAGAGTCCATCATGTATACTGCTTTTGCGCCAAAGTCTTGCATCAGTTTTGCCTTAGCAAGCAACTCGTCAGGCTCAAGTAAATGCGACATCATCAAAACACCAAATGGCGTCATGCCGAGTTTAGCAGTTTCCTCCATTTGGTCACGAGTTGTCTCGGCTTTGGTGCAAAGCGTAGTAACACGAACAACATCCACACCATGCTCAGCAGCCACTTTCAAATCGTCCAGACTTCCATATCCGGGCAAAATCATTGTCATCAACTTTGTATTTTTAAGCTTGTTGCGAGCCGCTTGCAGCAGTTGACTATCTGTAGCCGCTCCAAGTCCATTTTTTTCTGTGCTTCCGCCAAGTCCACACCCGTGTGCTACTTCCATATAGTTTGCACCTGATTGCTCAAGCCCCTCGGCCAGCTTGGATATCATTTCCGGGGTAAACTGATGTGCAATAGCATGCATTCCATCACGGCATGTGGTATCTATTACATTTATAAAATTTCCTTCACGCTTCATTATACACTTCCTCTAATCGATAAATTTTGCTTTAGCTGTGCCAAGACCGTCAAAAGAAACCACAAAACAATCTCCCGGTGTCACCGGTATCGCCTTCACCAAAGACCCTGAAAGAATTATTTCACCTTTTTTCAGTGCAACACCATATTCACTAAGTTTATTGGCAAGCCATGCAACTGCATGTGCTGGGTGTCCCATAACAGCTGCACCTGCTGCTGTATCAATAATTTCACCATTTAATTCAAGCACCATGCCGATATGGCGTAAATCTAAGCAATCTGCTTTTCCAATTTTTGTGCCAAGAGTGATTCCGCCTGCAGACGCGTTATCAGATATCGACTCGGTTACGCTCAACACGGCAGTATCATATCTGCTATCGATAATCTCAAAACAAGGAACAACACACTCTGTAGCGTTAATGACATCGATGTGATTAATATCAGGCCCCATCAAATCTTTAGACAAGATAAAAGCAAGCTCAGGCTCTATTCTAGGCCTGTTGAACTGCGCCACAGAAATGGGCTCTTCTTCCGCAAACACCATACTGTCATACACATGTCCATAATCAGGCATATCTAATCCCACAAGCTTTTGCATAGCCTTGCTTACCAAGCCTATCTTTTTACCCACTATGCGATATCCGTGTTCTTTTGCCATTTCAACTGTCTTTAGCTGAATTTCATATGCATCGTCAAGGCTCATATCCGGATAAGTCGTGGATAGATTAGGTGTTGCTACCCCCTTGTGAAATGCCTCGAATAATTTTTTCGCCTCAATATCATACTGTTGCGGTGTCATTTAAAAGCCCCCTCGTATTTTGTTGTTATATACTTCATATATATATGCTAATGTAAACTACTCCCTTTTTCGCCTACATGACTCAAAACTACATATACCATGCCGATAAAACAACTTGTTTATGAGTATATACAATGCTTTCACAAATGTCAATAAACTTTGGGCAGTGTTTTAGTGCATCATCACAAAACACCACTTGCCATTTTTTGCTTGCATACACAAAATCAACGACCCAGCTTTCAAATCACAAAATCGATGCAAATAGCAATTATGCACTTTAACCAAAAAACAACTGATAGTTTGTCTGAAACGCTATTTTAGTAATTGTGCAACTAAAAAAAACTTCTTTGCCACTTTTGACAAAGAAGTTTTATAAAGTCTAAATTTACACAGCGCGTGTCACCTTGCCAGAACGAAGGCAACGGGTGCAGGCGTAGACATATTTGGGGGAATTGTTCACTATTGCTTTCACCCTTTTAACATTGGGTTTCCACATACGATTGGAACGACGATGCGAGTGAGATACTTTAATCCCAAACGTTACACCTTTATCACAAATACTACACTTAGCCATCTCTACACCTCCTACACGCATATTTCAATCACCTGATAAGTATATCAAATAAAGACCTAAAAAGCAAGCTTTTTTTTATGAATACTGAATTTTTTCCGAGGTGTGTTATTTTCACATGCATTTTATGCATATCATCGTCCATCAGCTTCTATTTTTCGCATCCAATAACTTATTGGAAGCTCTTGCGGACATGCTTTTTCGCACACTTTGCATCCAATGCACATGGCGCCACTTTCTTTCTCGTCAATATCTTTATAGTACATTTGCAAATTATAAAGCGTGCTGTCATATGCGCACTTATTATGCAAGCTAAACATTTTTGGTATATTCACACCTTTTGGGCATGGCATGCAATATAGGCATGATGTGCATGGCACAACGTTCAGTTGCTTAAATATCTCACACGCTTTTCCTAGAGCTTTATTTTCTGCGTCTGTAAGAGGTTTGCCCATTGAAAAAGTGGTAAGGTTGTCTTGAAGTTGTTGCTCTGTTGTCATCCCACTAAGCACCGTCAAAATACCTTCTTTATCCAAAAGCCACCTCATGGCCCAGCTTGCAATACTTGCAGTTGGATTTATGTTTTTTAATATCTCATTGCTTTGCTTGCCCAAATCAGCCAAACGTCCACCACGCACAGGTTCCATAACAATAATGGGAATGTTTCTATCTCTTAATATCTGATATTGCTCGCTTGCACGTGTGAAATCTGTATCAAAATAGTTGTACTGAATCTGAACAAAGTCCCAAGAGTATCCATCCACCAGCTTCGACAGTAGCTCCGGTGTATCATGAAATGAAAATCCCAAATTACGTATATACCCCTTTTTCCGCAGCCCATCCATGATCGGATATAAGTCAAGATCATCAAAAAACGGCATATGTTTTGTTCTTAAGTTATGAAAAAGATAAAAATCTATATACTCTGTTTGCAAGTTTTCCATCTGTTTTTTGAAAAACATCTCGGCATCTTCTCTTTTTTCTAGCAACCACACAGGTAGCTTTGTTGCTAAGAAATAGTCTTCACGCCTTTTGTCTGCCATGGCTCTACCTACAAATGCTTCCGAGTTTCCTCCATGGTATCCCCATGCACTGTCAAAATAATTCACGCCATTATCATACGCTATATCAATTAATTTTTTCGCTTTTTTCTCATCAATCGCCGCAACATCATCACCTTGTATTGGCAAGCGCATGTTACCATACCCTAAAGCAGATATTTTTTCACCCGTTTTTGCGAATGTATTATATTGCATTCTTTTCCTCCCAAACAAGCTGTTTTATTTTGGCGATCTAACATATTAAGTATATCATGCACTAAGCCAATGATACAAATGTTTTTTAAAAACATCACACAAAATTAACCTGTTTATGGTATACTATACCTAGCTACATTACTAAAAATTTATCCGCCTATTCCCCAGAGAATGGTCTATTTTTCGTACGATTTGTTTTTAAACTTGGCCTTTCTTGTGACAGAATGGAGATTTTATGTGGTATAATGAAGCCGTGCTTTATCAAATTTACCCACTGGGCTTTTGCGGTGCACCTTTACAAAACGATGGTGTTGCAGAGCATCGTATCACCAAAGTTATTGACTGGATACCTCATATGCAAAAGCTAGGTGTCAGCGGCGTCTTGTTTAACCCTCTGTTTGAAAGTGATGCGCATGGATACGACACCCGTGATATGCAAACGTTGGATGTACGACTTGGTACAAACGATGACTTTGCAAATGTATGCGATGCTTTGCACAAAGCCGATTTGCGGGTTATTTTAGACGGTGTTTTCAACCATGTCGGGCGTGGATTTTGGGCGTTTGCCGATGTTCAACAGCATCGCGAACACTCTGCATATAAAGACTGGTTTCACATAAATTTCGGCGGCAATTCCGGCTATAATGATGGATTTTGGTACGATGGATGGGAAGGCCATTTTGAGCTTGTGAAGCTTAACTTGCATAACCCTGCTGTGGTAGACTATATTTTAGACTGTGTGGGCAAATGGATAGACGAGTTTGATATCGATGGCATCCGCCTAGATGTTGCATACAGCCTAGATCATAATTTCATGCGTCGTTTACGCCAATATTGTGATGGTAAAAAGCCTGAGTTTTTCCTTGTTGGCGAGATGCTCCACGGTGACTACAAAACACTTGCTAATCCCGAAATGCTGCACTCTGCCACAAACTACGAATGCTATAAAGGGCTGTACTCCAGCTTCAATAGTTTAAATATGTTTGAAATTGCACACAGCCTTCAGCGTCAATTCGGCCCGGAGAACTGGACACTTTACCGTGATCTACATTTGATGTGTTTTGTCGACAATCACGATGTGTCGCGAATTTCTAGCATTTTAGAAGATGAAAAACACGTCCTTCTTGCCTATGGTTTACTGTTAGGCATGCCCGGCATTCCTTGTATTTATTATGGTAGCGAATGGGGCGAGCCGGGTGATAAAAACCAAGGTGATCCATCCTTAAGGCCTTGTTTTGAAAAACCTATTGAAAACGATTTATTCAATCAATTGTCAAAAATGATAAAAGCGCACACTGAAAGCTCCGCTATATGCAACGGAGTTTACCGGCAGGTATATCTTACAAATAAGCAATATATCTTTGAGCGCAAGGCTTCAAACGAGCGCATACTCATTGCCATTAACATTGAAAATGCACCTCATGTAGCGCATTTTGATGCGCAATCAGGCATGGCTATAGACTTACTACTTGATAAGCCGGTTGATTTTGGCGGTGGTTTTGATATGCCTGCATATTCTGTACAGTTTTTAAAAATGGAGCACTGATATATTTAAATTTACTACATTTCCAAAGGAGTCGCATATGAAAACCACAAATAACATTGCCACGATCAAAAGCATGCTGGGAGCTGTTTATGCTACAGCAGATGCTCAAAAGCAAATTAGTGAAGTGCTTTTGGGCATGCAGGTAGAGGTGTTGTCCTCCGATGAAAATTTTGCTTATGTGTGTACCCCTTTCGGGGAAAAAGGCTACATTCGTCAAAGTCATCTGTGTAGCGACACCACCAAAAACAGCGAATGGTCGCGCATTGGAAAAATGATGATCAAGGCACCGTTTTCCGATGTACTCAAAAATCCTTCAAAAGACTCTTTATGTCTTGCCACCGTACCTCGTGGTGGGTTTGTACATCCTGTTAGCGCCGAAAGTGAAGATGGCTGGCTTTCGGTAGAGCTACCTGATGGAGAAAGTGGTTATATGCGTTCTGGCGGCCTTATGTGTCAACCATCCGCCCAAGCCATACATGATGTGCAGGCACTACGCGAGACTGTGGCTGCTTGTGCTCTTGGATACATCGGTGCACAATATCGGCATGGCGGACGTAGCCCTGTCGGAGTTGACAGCAATGGTTTGATTTTTATGGCCTATTGGCTGAATGGCCTTGTGCTGAACACCGACTTTTCTCTTCCTCAAGACAACATACTTAAAAAAGTATCTCTGGATGACTTGCAAATGGGAGATATTTTGTATTTTGATAAGCATATAGGTTTATTTTTAGGCGATGGTCAATATGTTCATGCCACCGACCAAGCCTTAAGTGACGGTGTGGTTATCAACAATTTACAAGCTAGCTCGTTGTTTTATCGTAAAGACCTTGCCGATAGTTTACACACTTGCGCTGGTCTTCGTTAGCAATATCACTTCAATACTTCAATTAAGTCAAATTAAAAGACACAACTCCCAGCAAACGAGTTGTGCCTTTTTTATTTTACATCTAATAAGTGTCAGCGTGCACTACTAATTTTTATATGGTTTTTTGCCACTTTACAAAGTTCATCTTCTGATTTTGCTTTTGCAAATTTTCGCATCACATCATTATTTTCAAAGACTTCCATCATTTTTTGTAATATATCCAACTGATCACCAGGGTATAAAATAGACATCATAAAAATCAATTCCACCCTAACTTTCACATCGCTGTCACCCATATGATAAAACACAACAGGAGATTTCAGCTGTGCCACACCTATTGCAGACACAACCACATGCTCTGCCCCGGTAACATGTGGAATAGCCACTCCCATGTCATCAAGTTGCAGACCAGTAGGGTATGATTTTTCCCGTTCAAGTACCGCTAATGGATAACTCTGTCTTACAAACCCATCTTTCACAAATAATCCGGAAAATTTTTGTATAGCGTCTTCTTTATCAGAAGCCTGCATCCCCACAACCACAAGATTATTATGAAATAACTGATTCACTGTGAGCACCTCTTATTCCTTCAGTGCATCTAAAAAAGCTATTAATTCTATACCAATTTGATTTTCGTTTTCTCCTGATACTTCTATGGTTATTTTTGTCCCCTGCTTAAGCCCACCACTTAATATCGAAATGATGCTTTTGGGGTTGAATTTACGCTCGTCATGATAAAACGAAATTTCAACAGGAATCTTTTTACAATATGTCACCAGTTCTGAGGCCGGCCTAGCATGTAATCCCATTGGATTTTGAATTATATACTCTTGTCGAAACACTAACTATCACTCCTTGTATATTTGTATCCATCAAACATCACAGCTTAGACATACATACAAATCATTACAACAGCAACTTTTTTCACTACGAATAACTATTTCCTGCAACCGGCATGTCCTTATGCACATTTTCATCAATGTGAATTTTCATATTTTGTTCCATGCCTATGAACACAACACCATACTGAAAATCACCATCTTTCAGCACTATTTTGCTCCGTACCTCTGCCATGGTTTGTACCCTGAACTCCGAGAAAAAACCATTGACATTTATATCAATTTCCAGCGACTGGTTTTGCTCTAGTTCATTGCTTGTATGCAATTTCGCCCCACCTGAAGAAAGATCTGTAACATCAATTTTTTGCCAAGTACCATTCATTTCCTTCATTCTAGCATCACAAACTAAGTGGTTCGATCTTTTGTACGCACGCTTGTTATGCATAGGCACTCCTTTTATTTTGGGTGGTTATGCGTATATATTAAGTTTTCAAATACCCAATCTGAGGCACTAAATTACATCAATTCTGCTATATTGCTAATAGCCGAAGGCTACACTTTGCCTTTATTTTCATCTATTACTATATTAGTGATTTATACTGTGCCGTTTAACATTCAGCCTGGTAAGTGCACGCTCTAAAGCCACACGAGAATGCATATATTCCACTTCATTTGTCTTATCTTGCAACCGTTCTTCAGCACGCTGCTTTGCGCGCAATGCGCGGCTTTCTTCTATGTCTTCCGGCCATTCTGCCGTATCGGCAAAAATCATTACTTCGCCGTGAGTAATCCTTGCAAATCCACCTGTCACAGCAGCTTCTTTCCACTCTGTCTCGCCTTCCGGAAGTAGCCTAAGTGGCGCAGGCACTAACACCGCTACCATCGGCGTATGGTATGCCAACACACCCATCTCACCGTCTGTAGTGGTCAAAACAAGGCTTTCTATTTTGCTGTGGTAAAACTGTTTGTCCGGTGTTGCAATATGTAGCAAAAAAGGTATACCCATTGCCACCTCCTATTCCCTTGTCGAGCCTTCACTGCTTTATTAACAAGAACTTTTATTTACTCTTTTTCTTTCTTTGCGCTTTCATATACCTCGTCAATATCACCCTTCATGTAGAAGTGAGACTCCGATATATCGTCCATTTTTCCTGTGATAATTTCTTTGAATCCACGAATAGTTTCTTTTATTGGCACGTGTTTGCCTTGGTATGAGCTGAAAGTTTCTGCCACATAAAATGGCTGTGACAAAAATCGTTCTATTTTACGTGCACGATATACAATTTGCTTGTCATTATCTGTTAGGTCATCCATGCCTAAAATAGCAATAATGTCCTGAAGTTCGTGATAACGCTGCAAAATCTCTTTAACTTTTTGGGCCACTTGATAATGTTCCTCGCCCACAATTTCCGGTGCCAATATGCGTGAGGTCGATTCCAATGGATCCACTGCTGGGTAAATACCGCTTTCCACAATACGGCGACTAAGCACCGTGGTTGCATCCAAATGAGCAAATGTGGTGGCAGGCGCAGGGTCAGTCAAGTCGTCCGCCGGCACATACACCGCTTGTACACTAGTGATAGATCCCTTTGTTGTGGACACAATACGGTCTTGAAGCGCACCCATTTCATTTGCCAAACTAAGCTGATATCCTACCGCCGACGGAATACGCCCCAGCAAAGCAGACACCTCACTACCGGCTTGAATATAGCGAAAAATGTTATCAATAAAGAAAAGTACATCCTGGCCGACATCATCCCTAAAATATTCTGCCATGGTAAGGCCTGTCATACCCACACGCATACGTGCGCCCGGTGGCTCATTCATTTGTCCAAACACAAGTGCAGTTTTTTCAATAACGCCACTTTCGTTCATTTCACTTATTAGATCATTACCCTCGCGAGAGCGTTCTCCCACACCGGCAAATACTGAATAACCGCCACGTTCCATGGCCATATTGCGGATAAGCTCTAATATTAGTACCGTTTTGCCTACACCTGCACCGCCAAACAAGCCTATTTTACCGCCTTTTGGATATGGTGCCAGCAAATCAACTACTTTAATGCCTGTCTCAAGTATTTCTGTGGCAGGTAGCTGATCTTCAAATTTAGGTGGTTTGCGATGTATCGGCCTATGGTTTGACGCGCCTATATCACCTTTATCATCCAGTGGCTGGCCCAGCACGTTCACAACACGTGCCAAAAGCTCCTCGCCCACCGGAACAGTAATGACATCTCCGGTATCTTCTACCTCCATGTCACGACGCAAGCCACCGGTGGGGCCCATTGCCACGCAACGCACTATATGACCACCAAGGTGTTGCATTACTTCACACACCACGGGCTCGCCCTCGGTTTGTATCGATAATGCATGATAAATCCCCGGCACATGACCTTCTTCAAACTTCACATCCACAACAGGACCTATTACCTGGCTGATTTTGCCCTTGGCCATCTTCCACCATCCTCTTGGGCACCGTTTACTGTCGGCCCCTGTTTTCTTAATTATTCTATAAAATAATTATACTTTTACTTTCATCTTTGCCTATATAAAAATAATATTTCCAAAAAATGTTAAATATGTTGCTCCGGTATACCTGCCACAATTTCTGTCAGCTCTTGCGTGATCTTGCCCTGACGCGCTTGGTTGTAATCAATACTCAGTCGTGATATCGTCTCATCCGCTGTTTTGTTTGCATTATCCATGGCCATCATCCGCGCTTGCAGCTCACTGGCAAACGCCTCCACCAGCGCACCATATAGTATCCCTTTTAGGTAATATGGCACAAGCAAATCAAACACTTCCACCGCACTGGGTATATAATCTATTTGCTCTCCTGTATACTTTTGGCTGGTCTCGTTCACCAAAGGCCGCAAGTCCAGCGGTAAGAGCGGCAAAATATGTGGGTCTTGACGCATAGACGAAAGCATTTCAGTGTAAATAAGATAAATGCCATGATATTTGTGCGACAAGTGCTTTTCCACCACCAACTCTGCCATCTCACGTGCACGATAAATGTCAGGATTCATCACACGATATTGAAAACTCTCATCCATCTTATATCCAAGTTTTCGAATTTTACTGCGCCCGATATACCCCGCTACCAACACCTCATCTTTTTCGACATCGGCATGCTTTTCAAGCAACTCAATAATATTGTGCATATATCCGCCGGCCATACCTTTGTCTGCACCCATTACTAAAAACAAATTTGGCAGATGCTGGGTACCTCGACGTTGCTCGTCGCTACGAATAAACGGGGTAATAATCTCATCGGGACTTGCTAAAATTTCACGCATTGTCAAAATAATATGCTGAAAATATGGCAAGGTATCAGCCAGCTGACTCTTTGCTTTTTGCGATTTAGAAGCAGAAATCAAATACATCGCACGAGTGATTTTTTTAGTATTATTCACACTCCCGATATGTTCCTTAACTTCATGTAAATTCGCCATACTTGCCTCCGATGATATTGCTATACACCGCCACTATAAGGCGATTTTATCCTAAAAACATATCTATATATTTTTCTGCTGTTTTTTTGATGAAACTCTCGTCTTCCTCGCTTAAAGTACCGGTGTCACGAATATTACACAGCACCTCTTGATGTTCATCGCACATATAATCCAAAAATTCATCTTTAAAACGTTTCATATCTTCTACCGGTATCTTCATCAATAAGCTACCTGTAGCTAATAACAACAGCATTACTTGATTTTCCATTTCCATCGGTGCGTGTAAAGGTTGTTTTATTATTTCCACAATACGTTCGCCCTGAAGAAGTTTATCTCTTGTTGTTTGGTCAAGATCAGACCCAAACTGAGCAAACACTTGCAAATCACGATATTGCGCTAAATTCATGCGCAACGATCCCGCCACTCTCCGCATAGATTTTGTCTGAGCAGCACTACCTACACGAGACACTGAAATGCCCACGTTTATAGCAGGACGCTGACCTGCAAAAAACAAATCACTTTGCAAATAAATTTGACCATCGGTGATAGACACCACATTTGTGGGCACATATGCCGAAAAGTCGCCTGCCTGCGTCTCTACAATAGGTAGTGCAGTGATGGAACCACCGCCTAAGTCATCAGACAACCTAGCCGCACGCTCCAAAAGGCGGCTGTGCAAGTAAAACACGTCTCCGGGAAACGCTTCACGGCCTGGTGGACGACGCATTAAAAGACTGATAGCACGATATGCTACCGCATGTTTTGATAAGTCATCATACACAATAAGTACATCTTTTTTATGATGGTACATAAAATGTTCTGCCATAGCGCATCCGGAATATGGAGCCAAATATTGTAAGCTCGCGGCGTCCGACGCACTACTGGTAACAATAGTTGTATAATCAATTGCTCTAAACCTCTCAAGAGTGTGCATCAGCGATACCACAGTAGATATCTTTTGGCCTATGGCCACATAAATGCACATAACATCTTTACCTTTTTGGTTCAAGATGGTATCTATCGCAATTGATGTTTTACCTGTCTGTTTGTCGCCTACTATAAGTTCACGTTGGCCACGGCCTATCGGAACCATGGAGTCAATGGCCATTATTCCGGTTTCCAAAGGCTTATTCACACTACAGCGTTGATTTACCGTCGGCGCTGCAAATTCCACAGGCCTATACCCTTCAGACTCAATAGGACCCATTCCATCAAGGGGACGACCTAAAGGATCTACTACACGACCCAAAAGACCCATGCCCACAGGCACAGAAACTGTTCTTTCCATGCCATATACTTTCATGCCTTCAGACACCGACTGTTCACCGTCAAGCAGCACACAGCCAACATTATCTTTTTCGAGGTTCATGGCCATTCCGTATACACCGTTTTCAAAACGCAATAACTCTTCGCTCATGCAATTGCGTAGTCCGGAGATACGTACCACTCCGTCGCCGGACGAAATCACCACGCCCATTGCTGGTGCATCGGCAATATTTTCCGGTATATCCTGCATATCTTTTATATTTTCTGCCATACAGTCACTTCCCGTTTAGCCGTTAGGGAGTAATCCGAACCCGCCTATTTCGGCAAATTTATGTGCTATGCTGCGTTATCCTCAGTCGCAATACATAAGTATTACTCCCCGGCGGCTAAGGCAGTTCTCTTTGCTGTGATTTCATTTTACACACGGTAAAAATTTTCAGTTACTTGTCCACAGAAGAGCTCCCTACCTCTTTGTTTTTTGCACGCACTTCAGCTCTGGCCACAATTGAAGCAGCTGCCTCGCGCGCCTCTTTTATGGTTTGGTCATACTGCGCATTTGCACGCTTGCGTGCATCTTCCAGCAAGCGTGAATGTTCTTGCGAGGCTTGCTTTAGAAGTTCTTTTTGTTCCTTGGCATATGCCTCACCCTCGGTGTGGATTTTTTGCCCTTTTTCTATATCGGCGGCAATTTTCTCCGCCCTTTCATCCATAAACTTTGTGACTTTGTTAAATAAAAACTTACGCAAAAACAAAAATAAGATAAGTAAATTAACAGCTGTCCATAAAAATGTCAAGTCAATATCCAGCATAGCCTTCTCGCCTTCCTTTTCGGCAATTTATCGTATTATCATATTAATTTATCGCAATAACAATGTCTATGCTTAGCCTGCTCCCACTACCAATAAGATAATCAAAGCAATAACAAACCCGTAAATAGCTGTGGCTTCGGCCAAAGCGGCGCCCAAAACCATTGTCGATGTGATTTTACCCGAAGCTTCCGGCTGACGAGCAATACTTTCGGTGGCCTTACCTGTGGCAAACCCGATACCAATTCCTGCGCCTGCACCTGCAAGCACTGCTATTGCAGCAGCTATAGCTATAGATTCCATTGTTGTACCTCCTAATATTCTTTTACATGTTTTATCGGCATGTTGATAACTTTTTTGATATTTTTAACGTTAATTAATGCTCTTCTTCCACAGCCTCTGCAATATAAATAGTACTTAAAAACACAAACACATACGCTTGCAAAAGACCATCAAAAATCTCAAAATAAATACCTACCACTGCAGGCACTATAATAGGAAGCATGTTATACATCAAAGTCATAACAATGGCTGCACCCATCATGTTTCCGAAAAGACGCAAACAAAGCGACAAAGGCCGCACCACTACGTCCAGTACCTTTACAAATCCAGATATCGGCGTAGGACTATAAAATCCGCGTCCAAACGCGCGCGCACCTTTAAATCGAATTTCTGCCCACAACGAAATACCCACTGTCATTAGAGCCATACATAAAGTGACATTGAAGTTCTTTGTAGGAGCATGTAAACTATATGAAAATTCTTCCCAAAAAGCACTGTCTGAAAACAAAGAGAAGAACTCTCCCGTTGGAATGATATTAAACAACGCTACGGTATTTGCCACTGCAAGAAAAATAAGCATTGTGCCAAGATACGGAGCAAATGTTCGCCAATGTTTTTCACCAATTTGGCTTCTGCACAGGTTGTTAACGGTTTCCACCAATACTTCTACCACTTTTTGCGGGCCTTTAGGCACTGTTTCAAGCTTTCGTGTCAAAAGCAATACACCCACCATAATAACCGCCATGACTATCCATGTGGTGATAACCGCATCAGTGATAAACGGTATTTCCATCCCAAACAATGTGACTGTACTGTACACATGTGGGCTGATTATCGAGTCCACGTACTTTCCCCCTTTTACTCCGTTTATCTTTCAAATAATAAAGCTTGTACATATATTTTATCTGTCTGTCAATGATATTGTTTGTCACTTTATGCTACCGTTCAATATTATCAACAAACTGCTTGCATAATAAAAAAACACTATACACCGTTTTTAACCCATCACGATGTTTCTCCCCATTTGTTGTTAGACAGTCCACATTTTTCACTTACTGCGTTGATACAAATAACCATCGGAATAATCAAAACACCCACTGCCGTGCCATAAAACAACGATGTATCTAAAAGTGCCGTCACAATAAGCAGCATAAACGCCATTGTCTGCACACCCATCTGCGCCAACAGACCAAGTAATCTAGGTCGTTTACCTGCCACAGCGGCTGTAAATAAAATCGAGAACAAACGTATTTTATACACTCCGACAAAAGCTCCAACCCCTATGCCAAGTGATAACAACGCATCACGCCAATATATGCCGGCAAACACCGCCAGCACAACTGCTACTATCGCCACAGGCTTTGTTAAAAATCTCACAATCGCCATAGGCTTTTTCTCCCTTAGTAAACCATTTTTCACTAGTTTATCCTAATCATACTCCTTTGTATAAACTTGTCAATAGTGTTTGTCTATTTGCCAACATCTTTCTTCTGATATTTAAAAAATATTTCACATTTGCTAAATTTTTTTATAGAATATTTCCATTTTTGACATTTTTTTACTTAGATTGTCTAATTTTACAGCTAGATAATAATACCTACATTTGGCTTGAAAAAATGTGTGACATTTGATACAATTAATTGTCTATGCTATTGCATCGCATATCTCGTTAATTCACCTTTTATCCACCATGTTTGTCATTTAAACATTGGTAAAGCTAAGGAGTGTAGTATAAAATGAAAGTGGTTCTTTTAGCCGGTGGATTTGGCACTCGTATCTCTGAGGAAAGCCATCTAAAGCCAAAACCCATGATAGAAATTGGCGAACGGCCTATTTTATGGCACATTATGAAACTTTATGCAAAACAAGGCTTTGATGATTTTATCATTTGTTGTGGATATAAAGGATATTTAATCAAAGAGTATTTTGCCGACTATTATTTGCACAACTCCGATGTGACTTTCGACTTCAAAAACAACGGTGAAATGCAAATTCACAATGCTACAGCAGAAAAGTGGCGTGTAACGCTTGTAGACACCGGACTAAACACAATGACAGGCGGACGTATAAAACGTATACGTCCATATCTTGATAATCAGCCGTTCATGCTCACTTACGGAGACGGTGTGGCCGATATAGACTTGCAGGCACTTTTATCTTTTCACCAGTATCATGGCAAAACCGCTACTTTGACCGCGGTGCGCGCCGCACAGCGATTTGGTGTGTTGGATATTGCCACCAGTGGCACGGTGGACAAATTCCGTGAAAAAAATGATGCCGATGGCGACAATATCAACGCCGGATTCATGGTTTTAAACCCAAATATTTTCGACTATTTAGAAGACGACTCTACTATACTTGAAAAAGAGCCACTGGAGCGCCTTGCGGCCGAAGATCAATTGATGGCATATAATCACACAGGCTTTTGGCAGTGTATGGACACTCAGCGTGACAAGCAGCAGCTTGAAGAACTGTGGCAGACATCCCCTCCTTGGAGGATATGGGAATGAACTTAGAATGGTATCGCGGCAAACGTGTGTTTTTGACAGGTCATACCGGATTTAAAGGCAGCTGGATGTGTCGTTTGCTTTTATATTTAGGCGCAAATGTCACTGGATACAGCCTTGCTCCTACTGCGCCATTGTTCGAACAACTTAATGTTTCATCGCATATTAATTCTATATACGGTGATATCAGAGATGCTGGTGCATTACAAAAAGCATTTACCGAAGCATCCCCCGAGGTGGTAATTCACATGGCGGCCCAGCCACTGGTTCGCCAAAGCTATGATGCGCCTGCATACACCTACGAAGTCAACGTCATGGGTACTGTCAATTTACTTGAATGTGTGCGCCAAAGTTCCACTGTCAAAAGTGTTTTAAACGTCACAACTGACAAAGTATATCAAAACAACGAATGGGTGTATGGCTACAGAGAAACCGATGTTTTAAACGGTCACGACCCCTATTCGAACTCAAAATCTTGCGCAGAGCTTGTTAGCCGCACATACAGGGATTGCTTTTTGAAAGATAAAATACCGCTTTCAACGGCACGTGCCGGCAACGTCATCGGTGGTGGTGACCGTGCTGTGGACCGCATTGTTCCCGATTGCGTACGTGCCGCTTTGGCAAAAGATACTATCACTCTGCGCAACCCAAACTCTGTGCGCCCATATCAGCACGTCTTGGAGCCACTTTATGCTTATTTGCTACTTTGCAGCATGCAGGCAGATAACCCCTCTTTGGCCGCAAGCTATAACATAGGCCCCGCCGACAGTGATTGCATAACCACTGCGCGCCTAGCTGAATATTTTTGCAAGTTTTGGGGAGATGGACTTTCATATACATCCAGCATTCCTGTTAGCTCTTCACCACATGAGGCAGGGCTTTTACATCTCGATACCCGCCTTGCGCGCAGTGTGCTGGGATGGCGGCCACGTTTTAGTTCTGAGATGGCAGTAAAAGAAACTGTGGCATGGGAGAAAGCCCTGATGCAAGGCAAAGATATTGCCGATTTCAGCGATATGCAGATAAAGGACTACTTACATGCTGAATAAACTGCTTTTGCGCTATGCAAATACTAAGCTACTGCAAAGTTTAGGTATTTCCTGCTCGGCCGATTTTTGGCGGGTGTTTCGGCAGTTTTTAGGTTTCGGGATTGTAGGCGTGTCCAACACTTTTCTAAGCCTTTTTGTCTATTACATATTTAAATGGCTGGGTGTTAATTATCTTTTAGCAAATGTTGCCGGCGTGGTTGTAGGTATCCTAAATTCTTTTTTTTGGAACAGCCGCTTTATTTTTAAAAGCAAAGAAGAAGACTCTACACAAAAAAAGAATATTTTCGCCAAAACGGCTACTTTTTATCGCATGTGTGTTTCCTATGGCTTGACCGCTTTGCTAAGCACTTTTTTATTATATATATGGGTTCAAAAGCTCGGGATATCCGACAACATTGCGCCTATCATAAATTTATGTATCACTGTTCCGCTAAATTTTTTACTCAACAAATTATGGGTGTTTAAAGACAAGTAAACAATATATGTTCACCTATTTTATTGCATCATACAAAATCCGCTGAAAAGAGAGGTCGGCATATGGACACATCAAAACTTGCCTGGCACATTCGTCGCCACGGCATTGAAATGACTCATTTGTCCGGTGGCTCTCACATCGGCGCTATTTTATCTGTGGCGGATATTGTAGCCGTCTTATACGGTTCGGTCATGAATGTTTTTCCGAATGATCCCACTTGCAAAATGCGTGATAGATTTATTTTAAGCAAAGGCCATGCAGGTGCGGCGGTGTATGCCGCGTTGGCAGAAACCGGATTTTTCCCTGTGGAAGAGCTTTCCACTCACTATCAAAACGGCAGTAGGTTGTCAGGACATGTGAGCCATAAAAACGTGCCGGGGGTAGAACTGTCTACCGGTAGCCTTGGACACGGCATAGGTGTCGGATGTGGCATGGCCACCGCCGCTAAAATGGACAATAAATCTCACAGGGTTTTTGTGGTTATGGGCGACGGAGAATGTGAAGAAGGCAGCGTGTGGGAAGCCGCACTTTTTGCCGCACATCACAAGCTAAATAACTTCACTGTGGTGATTGACCACAACAAATTGCAAAGTCTCGACACGGTAGACGCCACCATTTCGCTGGGTGATTTGCAAAAAAAATGGACTGATTTCGGATGGGAGACACGCCGTGTTAACGGCCATGACCACGCTGCTTTAATAGAAGCTTTACAGCCGTCAAAAAGCGAAAAGCCGCTATGTGTTATCGCAGACACCGTAAAAGGCAAGGGTGTTTCATTTATGGAAAACCAGGTGTTGTGGCATTACCGCGACCCACAAGGTGAGTTTTATGAAAAAGCCGTGGCGGAACTGGAGGCTGCGAAAAAATGAAAAAGACATTCGTCAGCACTTTATGTGAAGAAGCCGCCAAAAACAAAGACTTAGTGCTTGTAAGCGGCGACTTAGGATTTGGAATACTTGCCCCGTTTTGGGAACAGTTTCCAAACAGATTTTTAAACGCCGGTATTTGCGAGCAAAACA
>CAYJIC010000020.1:0-21538 GCA_964370155.1 uncultured Oscillospiraceae bacterium | reverse complement strand
TATATTGCCAAGGCGAAACGTGATGATACGTCCTGCCGTGGCAAATGTTGATCAGCTTGTGATAGTGGTCAGCACGGTAGAGCCGGTGCCCAGCTTGCTTGTTATTGATAAGCTGACGGCGTATGCACTGGATTTAGAGGTGCAACCTATTATTGTGATAACAAAGTCAGATCTTGCAGGCGAAAAGTTTTTGCTTGATGCGTATGCCAAGAGTGACATTCCCGTGGTTGTGACAAAAGATGATGCTGGACTGGATAATTTGCGCATGCATCTTAAAGATAAATTGAGCGTATTTTGTGGAAACAGTGGTGTTGGGAAAAGCACGCTACTGAATGCTTTAGCACCTGATTTACAAAGGCAAGTGGGAGACATAAGCCAAAAGCTGGGCAGAGGACGCCACACCACACGTGAAGTAGAAATTTTTGAAGTGGATGAAGGTCTTTTGGCCGATACACCGGGATTTGCCAGTTTTGATTTATATAAAGTGGGGCAGATAGCACCTGGAAATATGCAGCTGTGCTTTCCTGAAATCAAAAAGAATATAGGCCGGTGTAAGTTTTCCGGATGTAGCCATATTTCAGAGCCTGGATGCGCTGTTTTAGAGGCGGTACAGGAAAAAAAGATAACAAAAGAACGTCATCATAATTATGTTACGTTGTTCAATCAAGCCAAAGAGGAAGAAAATAAATACTCGTAAGAATTAGCTGAGCTAAAAGCAAGATGGTTACACAAAGCATTGTAAGGAATGGTATTTTCATGGATTTAAAATCTCGAAAGGCCGTTTTATTTGCATCACGACCGGTATCGGAAACTATGAAGTCGTATGTTTCAAATGATGCATTTATTGCGGCGGCAGATGCAGGCTGGGAGGTTTCCGAAAACCTAGGTTTTGTGCCAAGTTTGGTGGTAGGAGATTTTGACTCTTCAAATGCACCGCCACATATTAATGAGGTAATTCGCCTACATGCTGAAAAAGATGATACAGATACTCACTATGCCGCAAAGGAACTTTTTCGGCGCGGATATAATGATATAGTGATATTAGGGGCATTAGGTGGAAGGATGGACCATACATTTGCAAATTTCCATACACTGCTTTTCTTAGCAAATAAAGGGATAAAAGCTATATTAGCAGACGAAGAAAGTGAAATTCATTGTATAGCGGCAGGAACACAACTGATACTGTCGTCTGAAAAGTGGAAGTGGCTTAGTGTGTTTGCTGCAAATGGCACGGCAGAAGGTGTATATGAACGTGGCGTAAAATACCCACTGGAAGACGGGGTATTGCGCTCGAATATGCCGCTGGGTGTAAGCAATGAATTTGCTTCAGACAAGGCTTATATAGGTTGCGAAAAGGGTTGTTTGTACGTAATGGTGAATAAATGAACATAGAGTTTGAAGTGACTTCTTCCGAGCATGGGATATCACTTGGGTCATTTTTACGCAAACGTCAAGTTTCGCTTCGTGTGATACGCAGCTTGAAATGTGTGCAAGATGGCCTGCAAATAAATAATAAAACAGCAAAAACTAATATTAAACTGTCTGCATGTGACAAGGTGACAATAAAGCCGGTGCCGGAAACACAGCCGTCGGTAATGCCGCAAGATATACCGATTTCTGTGGTGTATCGTAGCATGGAAGCTTTGGTGGTGGAAAAACCTATTGGCATGGTGGTTCATCCCGTACAGGGATATCGCAGCAACACTTTAGCAAACGCTGTATGTGGTTTTTTAAAGCGCAGCACAGGAAGCCCAAGCGTTTTTAGGCCAATGGGTCGCCTGGATAGGAATACCAGTGGGCTTGCACTTTGTGCATTACATCCTGCGTGCAGTGCGTTACTTGGAAAAAGTATGCAGAAAACATACATGGCATTAGTTGGCGGACAGGTGAAAGAAAAAAAAGGGATAATAAAAGCGCCGCTATGTGCCGATGTGGGCAGTGCAGTGCGCCAGAGAGTGCACGAAAGTGGTAAAGAGAGCTGTACAGAGTATGAAGTGGTGTGGAGCACAGAAATGGCCAGCCTTGTAAAAGTGAGACCACTAAGTGGCAGAACACATCAAATCAGAGCACATTTTGCTCATTTAGGACATCCGCTACTGGGGGATGAATTGTATGGCGGTGACATGTCGATGATAAAAAGACATGCATTACATTGTGCAGAGATGTCATTTGTCGAATTATCGGGCAATAAGCCTTGTTTACACAGCGAACTACCAAATGACATGAGGATGGTGCAAACGATATTATACACAGGATAAAGCTATGATATAGCGAAATAAACAACGATATATAGGCAAAAAACCTAAGAGAACAGCGCGAATACATACACTTGCTAAAATAAGATAAAAATAGTATAATATTATGGTGTTTTTTATGATTTCAGTGTTCACGTTTTAAACAAACTAAACGTATATACTAATCATACACATAAGATATTTAAAATAGAAAAATGATATGATGAGATAAACAGCAAATACAACAATGCTTAATATGATGTATTTGATGAGAAAGTGTCAATATTTGCTTGATTGCCACTGAAAAAGGAGTACGGTTGGATGTCCGAGAAAAACAACGATTTCCCTCAAAAGGGTAGTGATGATTTTAAAGGAATACAACCTTTGGAACAGGCCGATCAAAAAACAACATATGATGTATCACAGAAAAGCCATAGTAAAGATAGTGATGTTTTGGAAAAAGATATACAAACGGCCAATAGAAAAAGTCTAAGGGTAGATAAAAAGAAAAAACAAGTGGATGCATCCGGAAATGCATCCATGTCACTTGTGATGCGAAAAAAGTCGAAAATAACGATTTTACGTGCTTTAGGTGAATGGTTTTACACGCTGGGATTTGCCTTGGAATATCGTAGTATATTGGTTTGGCGCTTATTAAAAGATGCTTTTTTGTTTTTTGCGCAAATTTTCGGATGGCTTGGCGGTATAATAGGCAAAGGGCTTGGCAGCTTGTGGCATATTTTGCGGCAAGATGTGAAATCGCCGTTCAGGCGTATAAAAAAACGTAGAGAACAGCTGCAGCGGGTAAGAAGACGTATAGAACAACGTGGATCTAAAGGGAAATCCCATGTCTTGCTGCGCAAAATTGGCATGCAAGACTCATTTTGGTTTTTGCTCCAGATATTGAAAATTTTGGCGCCGATAGCGGCGAGTGTAGCACTAATAGTTACGGTATACAGCGTTGTAAATATGAGATATGCCTTGGCGGTAGCTGTGGATGGCGAAGTGTTGGGATATGTGGAAGATCAAAATGTTGTGGAAGATGCAAAGAGTTTGTTGCGTGATCGTATGCAGCTAGCAGAAGGTCAAGAGTTTGAAGACTGGAACTTTCAGCCTGAATATGAGATTGCATGGACGGACGAGATAACTACTTCTGCGCAGCTGGTTAATGCGATTTTGCAAAATAGTGAAGATAGCACAGATCTTGTAGAGGCAACCGGAGTATATGTGGGTGGAAGTCTGTATGCGGTGACAACGGAAGGCAACAAACTGCAGTCATACTTAGATGAAATATTGCAAACACAGGCACTGGAGCATGATTCAGATGTAGAGGTAGAGTTTGTACAAGATGTAATGTGTGATGTGGAAAGTGAAGATGTATTTTTAGCTTCCAGTGTGCAGAGCTATGATGAACTAGTGGCTCAGCTGTCTCAGAATATCACAGATGCTGTCACCGTGGTAGCAGACGGTGCACAAACAGTGGCTGATATTGCGCTACAAAATGGATTACCGTCATACCTTGTTGTGAGCAGAAATCCTGATCTGGAGCAAGAAGCGATTGTGGCAGAGATAGCTCCTGATGCATATGTGCCGCAGGCAGGTCGCTCTGTTATAATTCAAAACGCAGCGACAATGTTGCAAGTACAAACAAAACAGCGTATGCAGAATGTGGAATATCTGTCTTATGATATTGTTGAACAAGAAAACCCTGACAAGCCGATAGGCTCAAGAACTGTAGTGCAAGAAGGTGTTCAGGGTGTTCAAGAAGTATGGGATGATTTCATCATGATAGACGGAGAGCTGGTAGGCAGAGAGCGTGTAGAAGAGCTCACCACAGTTGTGTCGCAACCCATACCGCAGATAGTGGAAATAGGCACAAAAGACTATGCTAGCCTAAGCCTCAGCGGAGACCCAGAAGGTTATGTGTGGCCGGCACCAACCTCTACATGGAGTAGTCGTGGTATCAGTTCTTATCACAGAGGTATGGACATCAACGGAACTATTGGCGAGCCGCTTTATGCAGTGCAAGCAGGCACGGTGGTTTCGGCAGAGTATCACTACAGCTGGGGGTATAACGTGCTTATTGACCACCATAATGGCGTTATGACACGATATGCTCACTGTTCGTCAATGGCGGTAGAAGCAGGTCAGGTGGTGGAAAAAGGTGAATATATTGCAGCACTGGGCAATACAGGTAACTCTTCAGGACCGCACTTGCATCTAGAGTTTATTATGCCAGATGGTGCAGTTGTAGATCCGCTACTATATGTTGTGCCGCCGGAAAGCTTTAATATGCCGTGGGCATAAATGATGGTTTGAATAAATGTCAGTTTTTAAATTCCACTGTGAAGATTTATCTTTACAGTGGAATTTAGTGCAAAAGAAAATATTAAAAAGGAGATGTGCATGGCAGATAAAAAAGAAAACAAACTAAATATGTCTGCGAATGCACCTAAAAAGATAAATCCATTAAGGAAGCTGATGTCGATTATCGGAAACGGGCTTTATTGGCTGGGTTACGTCGGTGAATATCAAGCCATTTTGATTTTCCGATTTATGCGAAATGTATTTGTTGTTTTGATGCAGATATTTATTTTATTTGCAAAAAAACTGGGCAAATTATTGACAGATATTGCAAAATGGATAATCAGGGAAATAAAAGCACCTTTTATATATTTCAAAAGAAAAACTGAGCAGATTAAAAGAATTCGTCAAAGGGTGTATATAGGCACAAGAGAAAAAGACCCGTCAAAGCTAGCAGGCGCAGGTGTAAAAACTTCTTTGCGTTTTGCAGTTGGCCTTGGCAGCGTGTTGCTACCTGTGCTTTCCGGCATAGCAATGGTTTTTATAATTTATACTGTTATTACTATGGAATACGCACTTGCAGTGGAAGTAAACGGGCAACAATTGGGGTTTGTAGAAGATCAGAATGTTGTAGAGGGTGCAAAAGATCTCTTGCGTGGGCGCATTCAGCTATCAGATAATCAAAAGATGGAAGATTGGCAACTGGAGCCCACATACACTATCGCGCGAGCCCCTTCATATACATCAATGGAGCAGCTGGCCAATAAAATTTTACTGTCAGCCAGTGCAGAAAATGATATTGTGGAGGGTACAGGTCTTTATATTGACGGGCAACTGTTTGCCGTTACTGAAAAAGGGCATGACTTGAGGGTGTTTTTAGATGATTACTTGGCTGAAAAAGCAGATGATGTACCTGCCGGTGCCAGCATAAATTTCGCAAATGAAATTGTGTGTAATCCTGATACAAACGACGTATTTTTTGCTTCCAGTGTCCAAGAATATGATATGCTACTGGAGACATTGGGAGAAAACAAAACACAAGATGTGTATGTGACAGCAGATGGTGAAATGAGCCTGAGTGAAATATCGCTGGCAAACAATCTGACCCTGGAACAATTTATGCTAAGAAATCCACAATACACACAGGAAGATGGAGACTATGTGCCTCAAAACGGAGAAACCATTTTAACGCAAAGAGCACAGCCGTTTTTGCAGGTGAAGGCACTGATTGAAGAATCTTACGATGAAGAGATACCGTTTGAAGTGGTGGAAGAGGAAAATCCTGACTTGCCTAAGGGTGTGGAAAACGTAGTACAAAGCGGGCAAGAGGGGACACAACAAGTTACCGATAGCTTGGAATATATAGATGGCGAGCTGGCATATCGCACGCGTATAGAAGAAAAAACACAGGTGATAGCGGAGCCCGTAAATCAAATTGTGGAAATAGGCACAGCAGATGTAAGTTTTTCAACAAACATGGGTGGTGGGGCAGGTATCCAAGGCAGCTATATTTTCCCGGTACCCGGCAGTCCGTACTCCAGTCGTGGGTATGTTTCTGGTGGCCATAGAGGCCTTGATATTAATGCACCTGCAGGAACGCCTATTTACGCTAGTGAAGGCGGCACAGTAACCACTGCAGGATGGCACTACAGTTGGGGTTATCATATTGTTATCCAGCATCCGGGCGGCGTGCAAACATTATACGCTCACTGTAGCCAGCTGTTTGTATCAGCGGGGCAAACAGTGGGCCATGGACAGCACATTGGTGCAGTGGGTAGCACGGGTAACTCTTCGGGAAATCATTGCCATTTGGAAATCAGTGTGAATGGACAATTGGTAGATCCGGTTTCATTTGTGGGATATCCATACTAAATAATAAAAATATTTAAACTATAATTGTGTTTTGCGTGATGGTATACTATAATAGTAACGTTGTATAAGAAAGTGTAAATGTGAGCAACATGTGATACTAATGATTTTATATATAGCTTCAGCTTACAATGTAGCAAGAAATCTACAGTGTATGACGGCGAATTATGTTGACCGGGCCAAGGGAATACTTATCTAAAAGAGGAGTAAGTGATTTGGAAAAATTTGTGATAAACGGTGGACGTCCATTACAGGGCGATGTAAATATCAGCGGTGCCAAAAATGCAGCAGTAGCTATATTACCTGCCACTATTTTGGCGGCCGATAAATGTGTGATTGAAAACTTGCCGGATATATCTGATGTGTCTACCAGCATCACGATATTGCGTGAAATGGGCGCGCAAGTTCGCATGATAAACCGTAGCACATATGAGATTGATACAAGACATTTGCACAGTAGCACAGTGCCTGATATATTAGCGAGGCAAATGCGTGCGTCGTATTATTTTTTAGGTAGTTTACTTGGCCGTTTTGGCGAGGCCACAGTTTCTATGCCGGGTGGGTGCGACTTAGGGCCACGTCCGGTGGATCAACATCTGAAAGCATTTTGTGCCATGGGCGCACAAGATAGTGTTGAATACGGTAAAATACACATTAAAGCTGATAAGCTTAAGGGTGCACATATATTCTTTGACACAGTAACCGTGGGCGCTACAATGAACGCCATGTTAGCTTGTGTGATGGCAGAAGGCATGACAGTGCTGGAAAACGTGGCAAAAGAGCCACATATTGTGGATATGGCAAATTTTTTGAATACCATGGGCGCTGATGTGCGCGGTGCAGGAACTGACGTGATTAAGATCCGTGGCGTGAAAAAAATGCACGGTGGAACATATTCTATTATACCTGACCAGATAGAAGCCGGCACATATATGATGGCGGCAGCTGTCACCGGTGGAAATGTACTGATAAAAAATATAATTCCAAAGCATCTAGAGCCTATCACTGCAAAACTGGAGCGCGCAGGTGTGTTGGTGGAAGAATATGACGAAGCAGTAAGAGTGGTTTGCACTGGCGATATTTTACCGCTGAATGTGAAGACCATGCCGCATCCGGGATTTCCTACCGACTTGCAACCGCTCATCACGGTGCTACTTTGCAAAGCAAGAGGCACAAGCATTATCACTGAAGGTATTTTTGAAAATCGCTTTAGGTATGCAGAAGAATTACAGCGAATGGGTGCGAATATTCAAGTGGATGGTCGTGTGGCTGTGGTAGAGGGTGTGGCCGAACTAAAAGCTGCACCAACACGTGCGTCTGATTTAAGGGCAGGTGCGGCGCTTGTGGTAGCGGCGCTTGCGGCAAAAGGTGTGAGCGAAGTGGAAGAAATCGGTCATATTGAACGCGGATACGAAAAAATTGTTGATAAGTTTATAGCTTTGGGTGGAGATATGAAGCGGGTTGTGATTCCCGATGGATTTTTGACACAGGCGCTGTAGACTAATATTATTAGCGGCAAACATGGAGGGTTATAATGGATATTAGAACAACTTTCAAGTTGGCAAATGGCGTAAAAATTCCTATATACGGCCTTGGTGTATTCAGGTCTTTGGGTAATGATGCGCAAACAGCTGTTTCATATGCGCTAAAAAATGAACACAAATTGATAGATACAGCGGCTTTTTATGGAAATGAAGAAGAAGTGGGTCAGGGCCTAATTGACAGTGGTGTTAAAAGAGAAGATGTGTTTGTCACCAGTAAAGTATGGATTGATGATATGGGATATGACGAAACCATGAAGGCTTTTGATAGCACCATGAAAAAGTTTGGGTTCGACTATCTTGACATGTATATGATGCATTGGCCGATAGAAGGCAAAGTATATGAAACATGGAGAGCTATAGAAGATTTATACGATCAAAAGAGGATTCGTGTCGTTGGTGCGTGCAATGTTCCGCTTCATCTTTTGAAAGAAATGAAAGAAAAAGTACGTATTATGCCTATGGTAAATCAGGTTCAGTATCATCCGTGGTTTTATAATAAAGAACTACGCGATTGGTGTCAAAAAGAAGGTATATTGTTACAAGGATGGGCACCGCTGGGTAGGGGTGGTCCGCTGAATGACGAGTGTGTCATTGATATTGCAAATAAAAAAGGCAAAACGCCGGCCCAGGTTGTTTTACGTTGGGATTTGCAACAAGGTATAGGTACCATTCCAAAATCGTCAAAGACAGAGCGTATTAGTGCAAACGCAGACATATATGATTTTGAGTTGACTGAAGAAGAAATGCAAAAAATTTATGGGCTGTTTAAAGGCGAAAGCGGAGATGTAATTTCTAACTATCCAGATGGTGTTATTTTGTAAATAAGCAAAGATTATTAAATGTCTTGGCTGGTAGTAGAATAAACTGTTTGAAAGCTTAAAGCGCTTATATAAAAAAAGGTGATGCATATGCATCACCTTTTTTATGCTGAAAATAAGGTTATTTAAAATATTGAATTCCGCTACTGAAAATAGGCTGTATTTTATTCCCGGGTACATTTTTATATAGGTTATCGCCGCTGCGCTCGCTGTGCCCCATTTTACCGAATACACGCCCGTCTTTACTGGTGATACCTTCAATAGCAAGCATGCTTCCGTTTGGATTAAAGCGTAAATCCATGGTGGCATTATCACTGAAATCAACATATTGCGTTGCAATTTGACCGGATTCACAAAGTGATTGTATCACGCTTTCAGGTGCGACAAACCGGCCTTCTCCGTGACTAATAGCTACTGTGTGTACATCGCCAACTTGTGTATTTATCAGCCATGGGGAGTTATTTGAAGAAATACGGGTGCGCACAAGCATGCTTTGATGGCGTGCAATGGTGTTGAAAGTAAGGGTAGGGCAGGCGCTGTCTGTTTTAATAATCTTGCCAAAGGGAACAAGCCCAAGCTTTATAAGAGCTTGGAAGCCGTTACAAATACCCAGCATTAAACCATCTCTATTGTTTAATAGCTCGTGTACAGCCTCGGTGATTTCAGGGTTGCGGAAAAATGCTGCAATAAATTTAGCGCTTCCTTCAGGCTCGTCGCCACCCGAGAACCCGCCGGGTAAAAATATAATTTGGCTTTCATTTATTTTTTTGCGCATACTTTCAACGCTGTCAAGTACATTTTGTGGAGTGAGATTGTTGATAACAAAAATATCAGCCCTGCCACCTACACGATCAATTGCTTTTGCGCTATCGTACTCGCAATTTGTGCCGGGAAAAACAGGAATGAGAACACGTGGCTTTGCAAAACTATCACCGTTTGCTACAATTGGCGAACCTGTGTATATTTTACGAGGTGAGGTTGAACTAAAGCTTAATGTCTGTACGTGATGTGAGTGTGTTTTTTCAGTACAGCTGTCGGGTGATGTGTTGCCTTCCAAAGAATAGTACGGAAAAACAGGCGCCAATTTTGCTTCAAAAACATCTTGGACCTCGCAAAGAGGCACTGTTTCTTCGCCTAAAGTAAAGCTATATTCTTTTGTTGTTTTTCCGAGCGATGTCAAGCTTTCTTGTAAAGCAAATCCTTTTATTTCTTTTTCGATGATTGACTTGAATTTGGCCACGTTTTCTTCGCATAGTTCTAAAATGAAACTACCGGGTGAGGGCGATAAAAGATTTTCTTTTGAAATGTTACCATTGGCATAAAAGCCTATCCTGTTTCCGAGCGACATTTTTACGATGCCTTCAATAACACCGCCCATACCGACAGCCCAAGCAGAAGATATCAGCTTTTCTTTTGTAGCTTGCATCAGTACACGAAATACATCACTCTGAGAAGTAGCGATGGGCAAGAGACTATTTTCTTTTCTTGTAGGATGTAGCCACACTAATACGTTATCTGCGTCTTTAAGCTCGGTACTTATTACGTCGTCGGTGTTGCCGTGGGTTACAGCAAAACTTACCAAGGTGGGTGGCACGTCAATATCCTCAAAACTGCCACTCATGCTGTCTTTTCCACCGATGGCAGCTACACCGAAATCAAGTTGTGCATCCAGTGCACCAAGTAAGGCCGACACAGGCTTGCCCCAGCGTGTTTCATCTGTGCCAAGTCGCTCGAAATATTCTTGGAAACTGAGATATGCATTTTCAAGGTCGAAGCCTGCTGCAACAAGTTTAGCTAAGCTGTCTACAACCGCGATATAAGCTCCGTCGTATGGGTTTTTCTGTGACAAAAACGGATCAAAACCCCAGCTCATGGCGCTGCATGTTTTTGTTTCGCCGCAGGGCACAGGAATTTTTGCCACCATTGCCTGTGCAGGCGAAAGCTGGTGCTTGCCACCAAAAGGCATCAAAACACTGCCTGCGCCGATGGTCGCGTCAAACCGCTCGGCCAAACCTTTTTTGCTACAGTGGTTTAGGTCGCCCAAAAGACGGATTAATGCATCACGTAGGCTTTCGTTATCTGAAGAGATAACCTTACCGTCGTAACAGCGGGTTAATGGCTTTTTGTCTGGCATAGATATATGTGCGTTTATGTATTTTGGAGCGCCGTTTGTGTTTAAAAACTCGCGGTCGATGTCACATACCACATGCCCTTGCCAGTTCATCACAAGACGCTTTTCCTGTGTAATAGTGGCAACTGCGGTGGCTTTTATATTTTCACTGTTTGCAAGCGATATAAACTTGTCAGCGTCGTTTTTCTCCACAACAACAGCCATGCGCTCTTGGCTTTCGCTGATGGCAAGCTCAGTACCGTCAAGACCGTCATACTTTTTTGGAACTTTATCAAGATCGATAACAAGCCCGTCGGCAAGCTCGCCTATGGCCACCGATACACCGCCTGCACCAAAGTCGTTGCAACGTTTAATGAGTAAAGTAGCGTCTTTTCTGCGGAAAAGACGTTGAAGTTTTCTCTCTTGTGGCGCGTTACCTTTTTGCACTTCGGCTCCACATGTGGAAAGGCTGTCTTGCTTGTGCGCTTTTGAAGAACCCGTGGCTCCACCGCACCCGTCGCGGCCGGTGTCACCGCCTAAAAGGATGACAACATCTCCTGCACATGGCTCTTCACGACGCACAGCATCTTCAGGTACAGCACCCACCACAGCGCCTATTTCCATGCGCTTGGCAATATAGCCGGGATGATAAATCTCATCAACAATTCCGGTAGCAAGGCCTATTTGGTTGCCATAGCTTGAATATCCTGCCGCCGCTGTTTGCACCAGCTTACGTTGAGGTAGTTTTCCCGGAAGGGTATCTTTTACAGCTACAAGTGGGTCGCCGGCACCGGTTATGCGCATTGCCTGATACACATATCCGCGGTTTGCCAAAGGGTCACGAATAGCGCCACCTATACATGTGGCAGCGCCACCAAAGGGTTCAATCTCGGTGGGGTGATTATGCGTTTCGTTTTTAAACAAAAGTAGCCAGTTTTCATCTTTGCCGTTATTATCTACTTTCATTTTCACGCTACATGCGTTAATTTCGTCGCTTTCATCAAGATTCTTTAAAGCACCGCGCTTTTTAAGGGCTTTTGCACCTATTACTGCCATGTCCATAAGGCATTGCGGCTTTTGCTGGATTTTTTCGCCATATATTTCTTCACGTAAGGCAAAATAGCGATTAAGCGACTGTTTTACAGTATCGTCTTCGGTTGTGATATCTTGTAACACAGTACCGAAAGTGGTGTGACGGCAGTGGTCGCTCCAGTAAGTGTCAATCATACGAATTTCGGTGATGGTAGGGTCTTTATTTTCACGTTTGAAATAATCCCGACAAAACACAAGATCGGCATCGTCCATGGCAAGGGAATATTCACTCCGAAAATCATAAAGCTCGGAATCATTAAGGTCTATAAACCCGTGCAGTGTCTTAACCATTTCAGGTTTTTCATAAACAGATAAAAGGGTGTCTTTCCTTGAAAGTTCGGCAAGACGGGCTTCTACCGGGTTTATGACGTGCCTTTTTATTTCGTCTAGCTGGACATCGCTGATATTTCCTTTGAGCAAAAAAACACGTGCAGTGGCTACAGTAGGACGCTCACTACAGCTTATTAGCTGGATACATTCAGCGGCGCTGTCTGCACGCTGGTCAAACTGGCCGGGCAGATATTCTGTGGCAAATACGATATAGTCACCTTTAGGCGCTTCTTTTGCCGCATCTAGGGTAGAATAGGTATTATCAAGTTGTGGCTCGCTGAATACAGTGCTTATACACTGTGAAAAAAGCTCTGCGTCTATACCCTCAACATCGTATCGGTTTAAAATCCGCAAGCTCTTTACGCTTTCAATACAAAGTAAACTCTGTATTTCGTGCAAAAGAGTGGTCGACTGTTCTGCATATTCAGGCTTTTTTTCTACATAAATGCGATGAACCATATTTGTCCTCCGTGGCGACAAAAAATTGTTAAGTGAATTAAGTAAGTGCATAAACTATTTACGATTTTGTGGCATCGAGGGCTTGTTTTCCAATATCAAGACGTCTGTGAGCACCTTCAAAAGTGATGGAATCAGATGCGGTATAGGCCAAGTCTAGAGCTTTTTTTAGTGTATCTGACACAGCGGTAACACCCAAAACACGACCACCCGAGGTATATAACGTATCATTAGCATCACCGGATTTAGTGCCGGCATGATACACTTGTACATTTTTGAAACCTGCTGATATATTGCCATCAGTAAGTCCGGAAATTTCTTTGCCTGTTTGGTAGGCGGCAGGATATCCACCACTTGACATAACTATGCAAGCTGCATGTTTATTTGTGAAGCTAAACTGTACGTTTGATAATGTTCCGTCTGTGGTGGCTGTCATTATCTCCAGCAGGTCGCCAGACAAAAGCGGTAAAACCACCTGAGTTTCAGGGTCGCCAAAACGGCAGTTGTATTCTATCACCTTAGGTCCTTTTTCGGTAAGCATCAGGCCGAAATACAGACAGCCTTTAAAGGATCTATTTTCTTTATTCATTGCAGCCATAGTGGGGACAAAAATGGTGTCCATGCATGATTTTGCGATGTCTTGTGTGTAATATGGGTTTGGCGCGACGGTGCCCATGCCACCGGTGTTTAGGCCTTTATCGCCATCAAGTGCACGCTTATGGTCCATGCTGCTCACCATAGGGATGATAACCTTGCCGTCTGTAAAACATAAAACACTCACTTCGGGGCCGCTTAAAAACTCTTCAATAACAATACTGCTACCGGCTTCACCAAACTGCTTGTCCTGCATCATAGATTTAACAGCTTCTTCGGCAGAGGCTTTGTCGTTGCAAATTAAGACACCTTTGCCCAAAGCAAGGCCGTCTGCCTTTATCACAAGTGGAAAAACAGTGTGTGAGTTTAAAAATTCAAGCGCTTTGTTTATATCACTGAATGTGTGATACTGTGCAGTGGGAATATTGTATTTTTGCATCAAATGCTTGCTGAATACTTTGCTACCTTCTATCACAGCAGCAGCTTTGTTTGGGCCAAACGCAGGAATACCTACTTTTTGCAAAGCATCCACCATTCCCAAAACTAAAGGATCATCCGGGGTAACTACCACATAATCAATGCTGTTTTCACGTGCGAAGGCCACCATGCCGTTTATATCGGTGGCAGAAATTGGTACACAAGTGGCATCAAACGCGATACCTCCGTTGCCAGGTGCACAAAAAACAGCAGGGTTTTGTGGACTTTTAAGTAATTGGCGAATGATAGCATGTTCACGGCCACCACTGCCAACAACAAGAACTTTCATATAGCTAATACTCCTTTATTTTTGCTTTGGAAATTTTTGCATGTTAATGATGGAATAAGCGCAGGCCGTTGCAGGCCATAACAATATTATACTTGTCACAAGTGGCTATTACTTGATCGTCACGGATAGAGCCTCCCGGCTGGACGATTGCTGAAACGCCACTGCGCCTTGCACGCTCGATGTTGTCACCAAACGGGAAGAAGGCATCGCTGCCAAGGCATACTCCGCTTACTTTTGCAAGCCACTCGGCCTTTTCTTCGGCTGTAAGTGGTTTTGGTTGTTCGGTAAAAGACTCTTGCCACACTGCATCGCCGATAACGTCTTCGTATTCACTGCTGATGTAAACATCGATGGCGTTGTCACGATTTGCGCGTGCAATACTTGGCTTAAATGGCAGGCTTAACACTTTCGGATGTTGGCGGAGTTGCCATATATCGGCCTTACCACCTGCAAGCCTGGTGCAGTGGATACGGCTTTGCTGGCCGGCGCCCACACCTATCACTTGACCAGCTTGCACATAGCATACGCTGTTGCTTTGTGTGTATTTCAGGGTGATGAGAGCTAAAGTCAGGTCACGTTTTTGCTCTTCGGAAAGAGATTTATTTTTCGTTACAATATTTGAAAATGTTTCGTCTGAGACGGTAAACTCGTTACGTTTTTGCATAAATGTTATGCCAAATACGTCTTTTTTCTCCATATCAGCAGGCGTATAATTTGCGTCTATTTCCACGACGTTATAGCCGCCTTTACGTTTTTTTGACAGGATTTCTAAGGCTTCTTTTGTGTACCCGGGAGCTATGACGCCGTCAGACACTTCGGGAGAAATAACCTTTGCGGTTGTCTCGTCGCATATATCCGATAATGCAATAAAATCGCCAAAACTACTCATGCGGTCGGCGCCGCGAGCCCTTGCATATGCGCACGCCAAAGAGGAAGAGTTTATGTCGGCTATATCTTCAACAAAATATATTTTTTTAAGTGTATCGCTGAGCGGTAGGCCCAAAGCTGCGCCGGCAGGGCTAACGTGCTTAAATGAAGCGGCCGCGGCAATGCCGGTGCTTTCTTTCAGTTCCTTTACCAGTTGCCAAGCATTCAGCGCATCCAGAAAGTTGATATACCCGGGTTTTCCGTTCAAAACACGCACAGGCAATGTATCCTGTGAAGCATCTGCTTGCATAAAAATGCAAGCAGGAGCCTGGTTTGGATTTGTGCCGTATTTTAGCTCTAATGATTTATTCGCCACGATAAAACCTCCGTTATTTGCTGGTTGTTTTCACATATTTATTAACAATACGGTCGTTTACTTTTTTTGTTTTAATGTCTATATAACGCACAAAAAGACTCACTTTATTTTCGTTATTTAAATTTTCCCACAATAGATTTGTGAAGTCGTCGATATCATTAAGTGTATCGACAGATACAGGCTCACCCGAAAAGCTGGGGATAGGATCGCCGTCTTTGTCGTAGGTGTGAATAAAATACCCATTGCCTGCTAAAGGATGGGCATATTCAAAAAACATACGCACACTGCAATCAGGATTACCGCTGTCGGTTTTTAAAATTGACATATCAATAGAAAAATCATCGCCGCAAAGATTTAGCGCTGCTGAAATACGTGGGGTATAGTTTGGTGCGTCCGGCTCAAACGTACGTGTGCGCAAGCTCTGCACAAAGTCTTTTCCACTGGTAAAACCGTCGTAAATAGTGTCGGTTTGATCACCGTTTGTCACAATATGAATATCATTATATACACGTACAGGTGCATAAATAATCAGCGATGGATCCGATAACTTTGCAGGATCGGCCGCTTCGGTGACTATGCCACCGTTTGATGGCGCAAAAATACGATTGCGGCTGTTTTCACTGCGGCCCATAATAAAATATGCAGCTACAGCGCTTGCACCATTTGGGGTAAGTCCCGCAACGATTCCACGTCCGGGGTATGTGTTGTTGCTAAGTTTTTCGGCCAGGCTATGTTTTGCCATTTTCGGGTCTCCTTATGTTGCGTGCTAATCACTATCTTTTTTGTCATTGTATGCGGTGCTTACCATATGTAAAGCTTTTGGTAATAGTATCCATTCAGCTTCCTTCATCACGCGTTCTTGTAAAATATTTGGTGTGTCATCGTCTTTTATTTCCACTGCTTTTTGCAAGATGATTTGACCACCATCCGGGATTTCATTCACAAAATGTACAGTAGCACCGGTTATTTTCACACCTTTTTCAAGGGCGGACTCATGCACTTTAAGCCCGTAATACCCTTTGCCACAAAAGCTTGGGATAAGGCTGGGGTGGACATTTAGTATACGGTTTGGAAATGCATCAATGATATTTTGGCCCAAAATTGTCATAAAGCCGGCCAAAACTACGATATGAATATCATGTTTTTTTAAAACGGATAGTAGCTCTTTATCAAATGCAAAACTATTATCATAGTCTTTTCGAAGCACAGTTTCGGTCTTTATACCGGCGTTTTTTGCACGTTTTAGAGCATATACATCTTTTTTGCTAGAGACAACAAGACAGATGTCGGCAAACGGAATTTCACCACGTGCCTTAGCATCTATCAGTGCTTGCAGGTTTGTGCCACCACCGCTGACAAGAACGGCCGTTTTTACCATAGCTCCACCTTCTTTTCGTCTCCTTGACTGCTGACGATTTCGCCAAGGATGTATGCGCCATCTTCGCCGTTTTCACGTAAGATAGACAAGGCTTTTTGGGCTGTGTCGGCCGAGGTGATGACAGTCATGCCCACACCCATGTTGAAGGTGTTGTACATATCACGCTCAGGGATGCTACCTTCTTTTTGGATAAGTTCAAAAATAGGAAGCACGCGCACGTCGGTTTTACGGATTTTGGCAGTACACCCATCCTTTAATGAACGTGGGATATTTTCATAAAAACCTCCACCGGTGATATGACACACTGCGCGGACAGAAACGCCGCTACTTTCACAAAGTAGCGCCTGCACAGGTTTTATGTAAATTTTAGTAGGAGTTAGCAGAGTATCACCAAGGCTTTTCTCGCCCAGTATATCGTATTTTTTGTTTAAATCAGCTTTTTCGACATCAAATATTTTACGTATCAATGAAAAACCATTGGAATGAACACCACTTGACGGCAAAGCAATAATAACATCACCTTCTGTCATAGAGGTGTTGTCTATTATACGGCTTTTTTCCACCACGCCAACGGTGAAACCCGCCAAATCATACTCGTCCTCAGAGTAAAATCCGGGCATTTCAGCGGTCTCGCCACCGACCAAGGCGGCGCCTGCCTGAACACAGCCTTCGGCTATACCTTTTACAATATTGGCGATTTTTTCGGGGTGGTTTTTGCCACAAGCGATATAGTCTAAAAACACCAGCGGTTTTGCGCCACATGCAAGCACATCGTTTACGCACATCGCAACACAATCGATACCAACTGTATCGTGTTTATCCAGCAAAAAGGCCAGTTTCAGCTTTGTGCCAACGCCGTCGGTACCGCTTACCAGCACAGGATGCGTAAGACCGCTCATGTCAAGCTCGAATAAGCCGCCAAACCCGCCTATGCCACCCAATACTCCTTTTGTCATGGTGCGCGCCACATGCTGTTTCATCAGTTCTACCGCTTCGTAGCCGGCGGTGATATCAACTCCTGCGTTTTTATAACTTTCAGAATAGCTCTTTTCCATATTTTCTCCTTGCAGTGTAGCTTATGCTGAGTTAAAATCGATTTTATGAAAACCGAAGTTGCAAAACGCCGCCAACAAAGACGGCATTTAGGCAGTATTAGTTCTTTGTGTTCATCTTGGTTTCGAACTTGTCTTTTTGATGCCCGTTTGGCGGCTCTACGGGGTATTTGCCGGTAAAGCAACCGTTACAAATACCACCACCGGCGCCAACAGCAAGTTTTGGTAAATCTTCTACGTTTAAAAATGCAAGGCTATCAAGATCTAAAATTTTTGTAATTTCTTCTATAGTATGTTTGTATGCTATCAAGTTTTCACTGGAGTCTATATCTGTACCAAAATAGCACGGATATAGGAAAGGTGGGCTTGATAGGCGCATATGTACCTCGGTTGCACCAGCATCACGCAACAGCTTAATGATTTTTCGGCTGGTGGTACCACGGACAATAGAGTCATCCACCATCACAACACGCTTGCCTTTTACTGTACTTGAAATAGGGTTGAGTTTTATGCGAACATCATTTTCACGCTGAGCCTGATTTGGTGCAATAAACGTACGTCCTATATATTTATTTTTCAAAAAGCCTATGCCGTAGGGGATACCGCTTTGCTTTGAAAAACCCAGTGCGGCATCAAGCCCGGAATCGGGAACACCAATGACAACATCTGCTTGTACAGGATGCTCTAGCGCCAAAAAAGCGCCTGCACGTTGACGAGCAGTGTGCACACATGCGCCGTTTATGACGGAATCAGGCCTTGCAAAATAGATATATTCAAATACACAGAAGCTCTCGGGTACTTTGTTGCAATGAGTATCGATGCTTTTTACACCTTCGTCGCTTACAACTACGACTTCACCGGGGCGTATATCACGTATGAACTCTGCGCCCATGGCGTCAAGGGCGCAACTTTCACTTGAAAACACTATACTGTCGCCATATTTACCCATACATAGAGGGCGGAACCCATAAGGATCGCGTGCGGCAACAAGTTTTCTTGGCGACATCACAACAAGACAGTAAGAGCCTTTCAGGTCATTCATTGCTGATACAACAGCGTTTTCGATACTGGGCTGTGTCAGACGATGTTTTGTGATGGTATACGCTATAGCCTCGGTATCACTGGTGGTATGAAAAATACCTCCGCCAAGTTCTACGTCGTTACGCAGCTCGGAAGCATTAGTAAGATTACCGTTGTGTGCCAAAGCCATGCTTCCTTTTATGTGCCGAATTAATAGTGGCTGAGCATTTGCGCGGGTACGAGACCCAGTGGTGGCATAGCGGCAATGCCCCACACTGATTTGCCCCCTTGGCAATGTGGCCAGCACATCTTTTGTGAACACTTCGTTTACAAGCCCGGAATCACGATGGCTTGTGATGACTCCATCGTCGTTTAAGGCGATACCACAGCTTTCTTGGCCACGATGCTGAAGCGCATAAAGGCCATAATAAGTTGAGGCTAAGATATCGTCTATATCACCACTTTTGTTATAAATACCCAGCACACCACACTCTTCGTGCAGCTTATCTGATATATGTTTCATGATAGTCCTTTGTTTGAAAAGTTATAAGTTTATTTTGATGATAAGAGTTGTTTCAAAATAGATGTCGTTATTCGCCCAAAAGACGTTTTAGTACTTCGGCATAAGCCTCTTCTGCACCACCAAGATCACGACGGAAAAGATCTTTGTCAAGGTGAGCTTTTGTTTTGCTGTCCCAAAAACGGCAGGTATCGGGGCTGATTTCGTCCGCCAACACAATAGTACCATCAGACAAGCGGCCATATTCAAGCTTGAAATCTATAAGTTCTATACCTGCGTCTTTCAAGAACTCGGTCATATATTCATTTATACGTAGGGAATAATCAGCAATAAGTTCCAGCTCTGCTTTGGTTGCCAAATCAAGGGTGTCGATATGATATTCATTTATCATTGGATCGCCCAAGTCATCGTCTTTATAGCAATATTCAAGCACAGTTTTGTTTAAAACAGTGCCTTCTTCAAGGCCTAAACGTTTTGCAAGGCTGCCTGCGGCCACATTGCGAACTATTACTTCCAATGGAACAATCTCAACTTTTTTCACAAGCGTTTCACGCTCGCTAAGCTCTTTCACATAGTGTGTAGGGATACCTTTTTCGCTAAGCATATGCATCATGCGGTTTGTCACGCGGTTATTCACAACACCTTTGCCGCGGATAGTGCCTTTTTTTGCACCATTTCCTGCAGTAGCATCGTCTTTATAGTCTACCAAAACAAGATCCTTATCATCAGTGGCATACACTTTTTTTGCTTTGCCTTCATACAACATTTCAAGTTTTTTCATTTTGAGTATTCTCCTTTTTTTGAAACAATAACTTAACTAGCTGTCTTACATAGTTACTATTATTATACAATTTATATTACTTAAATACACTGAATATGCAGTTTGTATTCATACTAATAACAATTTTTTTACAACTCAGCGACTTCTTTTTGCAAAGCTGCATCTTTTGCGGCAATTTGTGTAGCCATTTCTTGCCTTGCTTGTAAGAGCAACGCAGATATACGCGCATCATGAATACCCAAAATTTGTGCGGCCAAAACAGCTGCGTTCTTTGCGCCGCCTATAGCCACTGTGGCCACAGGGATGCCACTGGGCATTTGCACAGTAGACAGCAGCGCGTCCAAACCGTCGGCAGGGCCGCCCTTGCATGGTATGCCTATAACCGGAAGCACTGTGTTTGCAGCTACAGCACCGGCCAAGTGTGCGGCCATGCCCGCAGCAGCAATGATAACGCCAAACCCGTCATCAGCAGCATTTTTTGTGAAAGCAGAAGCGGCCTCAGGGGTGCGGTGTGCACTCATTACATGTACCTCAAACGGAATAGACCATGCTTTTAGCTGCTGTGCTGCACCTTTGACAACAGGCCAATCACTGTCAGAACCCATTAATATGGCAACCTTTTTTTCGTTCATTTGCTTTTCCTCCAAATAATCAGTTGATATACTGTTAAAATTCAAAACAAAAACCGTATCACACCAAACCGGTGTAACACGGCAGTTTATTTTAACAAAAATTGAATAGTTAGTATCTTATTGAGTGTAGGGTATACGCTTGAAAATAGCTTATCACAAGGCGCCAAATCCAAACCTCCCCTTCAATATATAATACAACTATATAATACAGTATTCTAGCGTGTATTGGCAATGCTTTTTCATTCTTTCAGAAAAAGCAACAAGTTTGTTTGCTGGAAAAGTATCACTTTTCACCACTTTGCGAGGTGAGATAGATATATCTGCTCGTTAATGTTTAATCACAATAAAAAAGCAACACAATATCAAAAACTTGATATTGTGTTGCCATAAAGAAAAGCTAAATTTTGATGTTAATCGTCGTCATCGTCGTCGCTGCCATCATCGTCATCATCGTCGTCACCTGAAGGTTGCACAGGCGGCGGAGTAGGTGCAGGAGCAGGAGCAGGTGCAGGCGTAGGCGTAGGTGTTACTGTCGGCGCAGGCGCAGGCTCGGGTACAGCATTGGTAGTAGTGTTGTTATTAGTATTATAGCTATTGTTATTATCGCCATCATCACCACCATCATCACCACCACCATCATTGTCATCATCATCATCGTCATCATCATCGTCGTCATCATCGTCGTCATCGTTGTTGTTATTGCCAGTGTTGTTATTACCTGACGAATTTCCGCCGCTGCTGGTGTTATTACCTGACGAATTTCCGCCACTGCCAGTGTTATTATTACCTGATGAA
>CAYJIC010000019.1:0-21696 GCA_964370155.1 uncultured Oscillospiraceae bacterium | reverse complement strand
CGCCGGTGCCTGTGTCGCCGCCGCCGGTGCCTGTGTCACCACCGCCGGTGCCAGTATCGCCACCACCGGTGCCTGTGTCACCACCAGTATTGCCATCACCAGTGGAGGTGTCGCCTGTAGAGCTAGAACTATCCGCAGGCGAAGATGAAGATGAAGATGAGGATGAGGAAGTGGGTGGTGTTACTTGTGTTTGTGTCTTGGTAAATACCGCTGTGGCGGTAAGGGTGGAGCCTGGCGCAACGCTTGCATCCACAAGCACGCTTATAGTTTGATCGCCTGTACTGCCGACCGCACCGCTACTTAGCCGCCATCCTGAAAATGCATAACCCGACGCAGGTGTTGCTGTTACCGCAGCTGTGGCACCGCCCGGAACAACAGAGGCGCTACCCATGCTGACACTGCCACCGCCTGACGTACCACTGCTGTCATCCCATGCGCTGAACACCACCGTTACCATTTGAGTGGCAGCTGTCTCGTCTTCGTCATCTGTCGACCAGTCTATCGGTCCCGGAACTTTTGTGGGATCGTTTTTAACAATGGCGGGGTCCGAGCCGATACGGTCAGGAATAGGATCTAACGGCATGGGTCGATCGTCTTCGGTGATGTAGCTGTGGGACAAAAAGTAGTCAAAGATAGCTTCCATGCCGACACGGCTAAGATGTACACCGTCCTGCACAGTTGCTTCAAACTTTGAGTATCCTATTTCTTCGTCATATAACGGCTCAAACCAGTTGAGGAATTTCACATCTTCAGTGCGAGCCAGCTCGACTAGAGCGGTATTCATTTCATTGATAAGGTTCATGCTAAGGCTGGTGTTTTGGCGATATTGATCTACAGGGAATATAGCACCAATGATGATATCGGTATACGGATATGCTTCTTTCGTAGCATCTAGAGCATCTTTATAATAGTCGATAAAAGTGTCGATATTCATGCCGATATTGTTGCTGCCAAATGTGATAACCACACGTTGTGGTTGCATCAGCTCTACAATTTCAGGCATAGTTAAAAGTCCTGAAATGCCTTCAAACTGGGCCACACCCAAGCTTTCAAAACTTTGGATACCCATTCCGACAATACCAAACCCGTTGTCCATGGTTACGCCGGTAACATCGGCATAGCTCATCATGCGCACAGTGTTTGAGTCGCCCAAAAACAAAGTATCTTCGGCGTATGAAATATCGGCGAGCTCGGTTTCAGGCAGAACCGTGCCGACAAAAGCTGTCGGATCGAAGGGCTCTTGGACGATGGACTCGTCAGATGCCGAAGCAGAAACAGAAGCGTCACTTTCGACCGGTGTTGTAACGTCTTCAGGTGAAAGAGCGCTGATGGCTAACACAACCACAATAATCACTAAAACAGAAATAGCGGCAATGCCTACATATAAAGGATGGGTTTTTATCCATGGCAACGCTTTATTTTTGAATTTATCTAAAAAATTATTCAGCAAGGTGAAATCCTCCGCATATATTGAAATCTGGAATAAATTATACATTACAAAAGATATAGATGCAATACGCTATAAATGTGAAATATTAAGCGAATAATAACGACATTAAAATAAAAACAAGGTATAATTAAAGTGAAACTAAAACCAAGGAAGAGGATAAACGGATGAATGAAAAGCATACACTTTCTATTGAAGAAGTTGAAAATTTCCTAAGCGAGGCAATGGACGAGCTGCCGCAGGAGATGTTCAATGGGTTAAATGGTGGCGTGGTTTTGGTGGCAAATGTGGTTCATTCGCCTCATGGAAAAGGCCTATTTACGCTGGGCACTTATCATAATGAGAAGTACGGAATGGGTAGATATATAAAAATAAACTATGGAAGCTTTGTAAGAGTGCACGGCAAAAAAAGTGTTGAAACACAAAAAGAAGAACTGAGAAAACTGCTGAGACATGAGCTTACCCATCATATGGAATCTTTGGCAGGGGTGAGAACTCTGGAAGATAAAGATGCACAGTTTATAGAAGGCTTTAAGACAAAAAAACACAAAAAAGATAAATAATAATAAAAAATGATATTATACTGCACAGATATGTCGCAAATAAAAGAAGATAAAAACAAGAAATAAACTCTTAAGCTAAAAATGCCTAAGTAAAAAATATATCGGCCAAGGCTTTAGTTGCAGGCAAAATATCTTCGTCCAAAAGGCCGCCATAACCTACCATTAATGCGTCGTCGTATGCATGGGATAAATGTTCGTTGTGGTATTCTGCCAAGGAGTGAATGTAAAGACCTTTATCACGAGCGAGTTGCGCCAAATGTACAGCGTCTTTGCCGGGCAATCTGAGAACGAAGTAAAGGCCTGTGTGGGTATTTTCCGCATGCCATCCGTCTGCCGGAAAAATCTGTGAAAAAGCAGATAGCAGTGCGTCACGGCGCCTGCGATAAGTGTTGCGTGCACGGTTTAAGCTACGTGCAAAATGTCCCTCACTTAATAGTTTTGCCAAAACGTATTGATCAGGCCTGGAAATGCTACATGAATAGCCGCCGTAGGCTTTTTTCCATAATTCTAAAACGGGTGGAGGAAGAACAAGGTACGCGGCACGCAGGCCGGGCGCCAAACTACGTGTAAACGTGCCGGCATACACAACGCTATTGTGCTCATCCATGCCTTGCAGGCAAGGAAGAGGCCTGCCGTCGAAACGAAACTCGCTGTCGTAGTCGTCTTCGATAATTAAATGACCTTCTTCAGTAGCCCAGCTCAGCAATTCACTTCGTCTTGGCGCAGACATCACACCGCCGGTAGGCAATTGATGGCTGGGTGTAAGGTATGCAATTTGCGCACCGCTTTTTAAAAGCTCGTCAGGAATCATGCCTTGATTATCCACCGAAACAAACTGATAATGTGCACCCATATTTTGTAATATGGTAGATGTTTTTGAGTAGCCTGGGTTTTCAAGAGCAAATGTTTTATCGGCAAAAAGACGTACCAGCATACTAAATAAAATTTCTAAGCCTGCACCGGTTACAACTTGGAGGGTGTCACAGCGCACGCCACGATAGCTTTTTAGATATGACGAGATGCCCTCGCATAAAGCAAAGTCTCCCAGAGGTCGGCCACGATGAAATAAGTCGGGTTTTTCTGTCAGCACCTCTCGCATGGTGCGATTCCATATTTTAAGAGGGAAAAGTTCTGCGTCTAGTCCACTACTTGAAAAAGAATATAGTGGTGTGGTGTTACTTGTAGGAAAATCATTTGCCGAAAAAGACTTCTCGGTAGTAAACGGAAATACAGTTTGCTGAAGCCTCATCACAACAAACCCACTGCGGGGCTTTGCCGCTATATAGCCTTCGGTGGCGAGTTGCTGGTATGCTTCATTTACAGTATTTACACTAACGCCAAGTTGAGCTGCGGCACTGCGCTTTCCAGGCAATTTTTCCCCGGCAGAAATACCACCTTCTCTGATATGTTGAGCTAGGTGCTGATATAGCTGATAGTATAAAGGTGATTTATCCGATTTATCTAAAAATATATCTATGAATTCCATGACATTCTCCCATCTGATACCATAAAAAATATAAAAACTGAGTATTTTAAAGGTGTCAGTTTTGTATTATACTTAGCATAGCCAAAAAGACAACGGTTGTCAAACTGGATAAAACTAAGTAGGGAAGTGATGTTATGCAAGTAAGTAAGAAAAGAATGAATGTGCGCACGTTGGTGCTGGTGGGTATAATGTCGGCGCTTGTGTTTGTTCTTTCCAAAGCGGAGATACCCATTCCAATTGGCGGCGTGGATAACACCCGTATCCATTTCGGAAACATAATGTGTTTGTTGTCGGGGATTTTATTTGGGCCTATGGTGGGTGGTTTGGCCGCAGGTTTGGGCTCTATGGCATACGATTTGACAAATCCGCTGTATATATCGGAGTTTTGGATCACTTTTATCACAAAGTTTGCTATGGGATATATAGCAGGGGTTGTATCGCTAAAACTGAGAAATGAGCAAAGTGGTATCACTGAAGAAAAAGCTAAACTGCAACAGAGAATGAAATCCGGATTTTGGATTTTTGCAGCGGCGTTTTCTGGCCAAGCAGTATATATTATTTTATACCTCACCAAGACGGTCATCATGCAGCATTTTGTGTATGGAATACCGTGGGAAGGTGTGTGGGTAGTAGCAGCAACAAAAGGTATGGTTTCGGGAGTTAATGGTATATTGGCTGTACTTTCTTGCGTATTACTGGTGCCGCCACTTCATGCGGCAATCTCGGCCTCAGGCCTGTTTAAACAGCACATGTATCGATAATAAAACGTAATAAATATAAAAAAGCCTTGTAATGAATATATTACAAGGCTTTTTTATTTACAAAATTTATGCGGTTTTATTCAAAGACAAAATCAAGTTTTTCAGTTCTTCAACGCTGTGAACCAAATAATCGGTACCGGCCTGTTCTAGTTCGTCGGCACCCCTAAATCCCCATGAAACACCAATGACAGGTATGCCGGAATTATGTGCAGTTTGAATATCCACGTTGCTGTCGCCGACATAAATAGTGTTTGATGCCAGTGCACCCAGCTCTATCATCACACGATGAATCAAGTCAGGGTTTGGCTTGGGCAAAATGCCGTCTTGAACGCCAAGTGCACTTTGGAAAATCTCTGAAAAAAACGAATCAATCATAGGTTTTGCAAAAACATGAGATTTGTTGGTAGCAACACCCAACCCGATGCCGGTGTCTTGCAAAGTTTTCAGCATTGAAACTATACCGGGATATGGTGTGGTGTTTTCCATCATATATTTGTCATAGTGTTCGTTAAACAACTTTAGGGCAATTTCATGGGTGGATTGTTGGCGGTGGTGCTCGGGCAACATCCGCTCCACCAGTTTAGACATACCACTGCCTATCATTTGGCAATAGTCGCTTTCTTTATGTGTAGGAAAGCCCAAGGCAGATAATGTATAGTTTCCGGAAGCTGCCAAGCCTTTTAATGTGTCTAAAATAGTACCATCCAGATCAAAAATAACATGGTTTATCAAAATAGCCCTCCTGAAAAACAAGTTTGTTTAAGAATACAAAAATCAAAGTGAAGTTTGAGCCTTAAAAGTAAGTTTAAGCATTAAAAATTGGCATATTTATTCAACAGGTGGATAAGAAATAATATCATCCGAGTCATCTTCGGACATACCGGCTTTGTCTGATACGCCAAGATCATTGCGTAAGGCCCCGGCTTCTAAAATAGCAGCTTTTCCGAACTTATTTCGTATTTTATCTATACTTCGCTCCAGTTTTTCGCGTTTTTCATCCATTTTTTCTTCATTATCAAAAAAAGTTATTTGTGTGCTTAGTGGCATATCGGTAAGGTTTTGAGCCGTTAGAGTGATCATACGGATAGGTTTTTCCATGTTCCAGTTGTCTTTAATTATATCCATACCTACAGTGACAAAATCTTTGGCAAGGCAGGTAGCATAGGGCAAGATTCTTTGCCTAGATATGCTTTTTAGGTTGGTATCTTTTATGATTATCTGTAAGTTTTGGGCATATAGTTTTTTTGCACGCAGCCGACCGGCCACTTCGTCTGCTAAAGAACCCACTGCGATACGAATATCTTGATATCCATGCAAGTTGCGACGAAATGTCATGCCATTACCCACGCTTTTCACAGGCTCAATCTCGTCGGCACGCCGCACCGGTGCATCATCAAGACCCTGTGCATAAAGGTTCATTTGCAAGCCTTGTTTTCCAAGCAGTTGCGAAAGCAAGTCCTTATCGGCGTCTGCCAGTTGAGCAATAGTATTTATGCCTACTTCTTTCAGTATTTTAGCGGCTTTATGGCCCACGCCTAACATGGCCTCTGCAGGAAGAGGCCAAAGAATATCTTTATAAGTTTCAGTGGTTATCTCTGTGGTTGCATTCGGTTTTTTGTAGTCAGAGCCAAGCTTTGCAAACACTTTGTTAAAAGAAAGCCCCACAGAAATGCTAAGACCGGTTTCTTTATGTATTTTTAGTCGCAGTTCATCGGCAACGTCTTTGGGTGTTTCGCCAAACAGTTTCCAGCTACCTGTTATATCCAGCCAGCTTTCATCAATACCAAAAGGCTCTACAAGATCGGTATATGTTTGGTATATTTCGTTTAGTATATGATAATATTTTTGATATTCTTTGCGATGCGGCGGAAGTAAAACTAAATCGGGACATTTTTTTACGGCTTGCCACACGGCTTCTGCGGTTTTAATATTATATTTTTTTGCCACTTCATTTTTAGCCAAGATAATACCATGCCTGCTATCCTCACTACCACTTATTGCCACAGGTACGTCACGTAGCTTAGGGTATTTAAGTAGTTCCACAGACGCATAAAAATTATTACAATCGCAATGTAAAATCACTCTATTTTGCATTAATTTCACCCAAAAAACTGATTTTAACTCTAAAAATGCCATAAAAGTGTGTATTTGACGATACACGACATCATGGCATTAGGTGTATAATTCACATGTAAATCAGCTGGTTTGTCTTAATATTTTCAAGGCGCGAAGGATGAACGGCATTGTACCGAATAGTGTATATCGGGCAATAAAATATCGTTCATCAAACTCCACAAAGCTTTGACACTGTCGGCCAAAAGCACTTTCCTCGTCGGATAAAACAGAAAGCTGATCGCTGGTATACTGGGCATCTTCTATAGATTGGTTTAAGTCCACCACAGTGCAAATAGAGGGACCACTGCTACAGTCGTGAACCTCGGACGCAAACTGCGCTACACGCTTACCAACATCGCTTAGCTGTAGTATAGGTTCAGCAGGTGGACTGGTGTCTGCAACAGGTTGGGCAGCGGGCTTTGCGCTTGAAGATTCAGCTGTGTCTTCGATGCTAGGCGTAGAGGCAGGCGGGACCTGTGCAGGGATATTCACGTGCGAGCTTTGTTGCATGGGTGGCGTCATGTCGCTTGCGACGCTTTGCAAATAAGAGTATTGCGAATGCGGGGCAGGTGTACTGAAAACAGCTGAAATATATGGTTGCGTAGGATACACTGGAGGTTCAGCAAAATTACCTATAGGTGTGTGCGAGTAAGAAAAATGCCCGGGAAACTGCGAAGGTGGGAGATGTTGCATGTTTGTAGAGGCCTGATGAGGATAGTATGGCACATCAGGATGTGTAGAATAGGAATTATACTGTTGTGCGGGTGGTTGTTCATATGCAGAAAATCGATTGAAGTTTTGGGTATAGTTTGAAGTATGAGAAGGGGTGGTTTGAATCGGAGCAGGAGGTGCCTCCTGATGAGAAAAAGCAGAACTTATAGGAGTGGCGGCAGGTGCCGCTGTGTAAGAAGAAACCGAAGATGAAGGCTCCGGCGAAGTGACAGGCGAAGAAAAACTTTCGGCATAATGATCGTCAGAAGACACTGAATCTGAGATAACGGGATTTTCCTCGTGCAAATCCTCGGAATAATCACCACCCACTAAAAGACGCTGCACTTCCGCTTCGGGAAAGCGCCATTGTCCACCAATTTTACGGCCTATCAAACGCCCGCTTTTTAAATAGTTACGTATGGTGCGTCCGGTAACCGAAGCCAGCTCGGCCACTTCTTCTACAGTATATAGTTTCTCTATCATAAGTAAACACTCGCCTTTCCATAAGAAAGTTACTCATAAAGTATATTTTATCTAGTAAAGGACTTGAAATTACAGCAACCGGACCATAAAACACAAATTCTTGTGGTAAAAGTCGTTATTGGTGTAAAATACATACAAGTTCCTGTGTTAAATGGGCAAAACATGTTGTGTTTTCTGCATTATTCTAGTAATTTCAGTATACCGTTACACTTTCATAAAGGCAAGGGAAAAGCAAACATTTGCATGCATTTTCCTAACATTTCATATATTCTTAGTACGTGAAATGATGGCAGGATCAAGATCAGGCGCAGGAAGCATTCTGGCGATACAAGCCTTTATAGGGATGTTTATTTGAGAGAACATTTCCTCGTGCTCGGTACGGATATTCCAGTCGGGCTCGTTTTCATGCAAGTGGCTACTTTGCCAAATAACGGAAAACCCAGTGTATTCAAAATATCGCAAGCTGTCATAAAAAAGCGCGTCATCGTCTGTTTTGAACCATATTTCAGCTCCGTCAGACAAAAAGCTTCGATACTTAATAAGTTGGCGTGGATGGGTAAGGCGATGTTTTATATCTTTGTTTTTATACCATGGGTTGCAGAAATTTATATAAATTCTGGAAAAATTATCATTTTCATCGAATATGGTGTCCATTCGCTCGATATCTTGGCTGGTGATAGCGATGTTGCCAATGGGACGGTTTTTGGCTTGGTAAGCTTTTTCAATAGCGCGTTTAGCCACCACAAGTACTTCACTTTTAATATCGATACCAATAAAGTTATATTCAGAATCACGAAGGCCCAGCTGGGCTAAAAAGCCACCTTTACCGCAGCCCAGCTCAAGACACAAAGGTTTTTTTGAGTCAGAGAAAAACTCGGCCCATTTACCTTTGTTTTGTGAGGGGATGTCAACATAATATGGCCAAGCGGCAAGCTCGGGTCTGGCATAAGGTTTGTGGCGCATTCGCATAATAAAGATCTCCTTAAAACTGTTATGGTATTTTTCACATAATGATGCATAAAAAAGGTGGAAGGAAAGAACGCTTTGAGGTATAATAACAAATATATAAAATATTATAAATGAGAAGTATATATAAAAGCAAAATATAATATAAATAAGCTACAACAAGGGAATGGAAAACTTATGAGAAAATATGTGTGCAGTGCTTTTTGTATTTTAATTTGTGTAAGTTTGCTTTGTGGGTGCTTGCCTAGCCCAACGCAGTCGCAAAGTCAAACGTTTACATCTGTATCACAGGCCACAAACGATAGCCTAACACCACAAGAAAATACAGAAAAAACTGTGAACGTAACTCTGCCTCAAAGCATGGCGGCTTTCGGAACATTGCTTGAACAGTTGGGTGAGGAAGACGGCATAAAGATTGTTGTGAAAACAATTGAAGGCAGTGGATATGCCCTAGCCACAAAAGCAACAATGGTTACAGATAATGCCCCGGACATATTTTGGGTTGAAAATAATGACGACGCACAAGCAATTGGCGGTATCGACGCATTGGCAAGCATAGATGAAGATACAGTATCGCCGCTTTTGGTAGGAGTAGCAGAGCTTATCCCACAGGCTGAATATATTTTAGACGACGATGAAGTGTATGGCTTGTCCTTGGGTGCTGTGGCAGAGGGATACCTTGTAAATATAGAGGTGTTGGCCGCTTTGCTTGGTGCAGATAATGCAAATATACTGTTGCAAGACTTAGAAAACTGTAGCTTTGAACAGTTTGAATTTATGATTAAAGGGCTGGAGCTATATCTGACACAACCGGGACGAATGAGATTACCAATAGGGAGCAATCAATATCAAACACCGGACTATCGGCCGACAGTGGCTCAACCGTCACGAGGGGTTTTTGCCGTTGCAGACGGTGAGGGAGAAAACTTGATGCAGGAAGTGCTACCGGCAACGCTGCATATAGCCGGCGAAATGGTAAAAGATGAAACCGAGCTGACCACAAAGCAAGAAGTTATAGATGAAGCGCTTATTTCCTTGCTGACGATAATGGACATGGAAACAATGCACATGGGGCGTAGTGAGGGTGCAATGTGGCGTGGTGAAGATTATGTTTCGCTGGACATTGCAAATTCAAACGAAGACGCTATAGAGCAGTTTGCACAGGGGGCATCATTGTTTTTACGTACAGATACACGCACAGGTTTTCAGCTGGAAGAAGAGTATCCGCATTTAAAAGACAAGCTGGCCTTAGTCCCCATAAAGTTTCCTTTGCCTTATGATGACGAAGATGAGGAATTAGCCGAAGAGGATGTGTCAGAGGACGAAGATGATGAAAAAACTGAAGAGGAGTTAGAGGAAGAAGAGCGAATTGCCGCCGAGGCAGAAGAAAAACAGCAAGTGTTTGAAATGTATAGCACACAGTTCTGGCCGTCAAACGGTGGATATTTATGCCTTAGTGAACAAGGTACACAAAATACTGCGGCGCAAAACCTGCTATTGAGATTGTTCACCACACAGCAAGGCATAGACGGAATAAAAGAAACGTTATATTTGCAACCGTTTGTAGATATATACCCAAATACCTTGCTAAGCAACCAGGTAATGGAAATTCATACAAATGAAGAAGCTGCAAGAGAGTTTCAAAACAGCGACACCCTACAAAGAGCCCAGGAAGATATCGGAGACTATATAATAACAGAGCTGATGGGTAAGATTGAGTGGGATGAAGAAGACTACGATGATTTCATAGCCATGGCAAGCGCCGAAGTTGGCATATTGGTAGACGTGGGTGCTGAAGAAGAATAAAAACTAATATACAGTAGCATGCAATAATATAAAGCCTCCCTGCTTTTAAAAGCAAATATATGCTTTTAGCAGGGGGGCTTTTATGGACATTAAAAAGCAAATTCAGCAAAACATACGTCGATATTTCACAAAATAGATCACAAACTGCTTAAAGCGGCCAGCGTGATTTCAGAAGCGGTTTTTGCATAGGCAACTATATCAAACTCGGGTGTGTTTTCTTTAGTGCGCAAATATGCAATATCAACTTCACAGTCGTCGCTCATAGCACGAACAACCACGAAAGGAATATTGTTGCGCATCGCAACCTGAGCCAAAGCGGCGCCTTCCATCTCGACACAAAGCGGATCGCAACTGTTTTTGATAGCTGTTTTGATATCGATATCACAAATGAATTTATCACCGGTGGCAATACGGCCCACACGATAAGTGATGGACAGTTTACTGCAGGCGTCTTCCATTATTTTTATCAAGGCGGTATCGCTAGGGTATACGGTGGTGAAGGGAGCGCTTTGTATTATCATGCTGTCTTCACTGTCGTGATGAACCAGCTCGTTTGCAATAACTACATCGCCGACGGTGATTTCACTGCACATATTTCCGGCAATTCCCGAAAAAATAAGCATCTGTACTTCATACCGTGTGATGAGCACTTGTGTGGTGGAAGCGGCATTTACTTTACCCATACCGGCACAGCAAACCACTATTTTTTTGCCTGTGTAATATCCTGTGTGATATTCCACGCCGGCATATGTTTCATAGCTCACGTCGCTTAAAGCAGATACTACATGTGAAATTTCTTCAGGTAAGGCACCTAATATACCAATAGTTTTCATAATATCCTCTTTTCAGGCTTGTAATTTGGTGAATTAAACATTGAAACGGAAAAGCACTACGTCTCCGTCACGCATAACATATTCTTTGCCTTCACTTTTCACAAGGCCTTTTTCTTTAGCGGAGGCCATGCTGCCACACTCCATCAAATCTGAAAAAGCCACTACTTCGGCACGAATGAACCCACGCTCAAAATCAGAGTGGATTTTACCGGCGGCGCCGGGTGCTTTGGTGCCTTTTTCAATAGTCCATGCACGCACTTCGGGCTCGCCTGCTGTCAGGTAGCTGATGAGGCCTAAAAGAGTGTACCCTTCAGTGATAAGTGTTTCAAGGCCTGACGATTGCAAGCCCAGCTCTGCTAAAAATTCTTCGCGTTCGTCTGCGCTCATTCCGGCAAGATCTTCTTCGATTTTGGCGCAGATAGGTAGTACAGCGGCGTTTTGTTCTTTTGCAATTTTCTGCACAGTAGGATAATGTGGATTTTCAGCGACACCGGCAAGCAAATCATCTTCTGACAAGTTTGCCGCATAGATGATAGGCTTTGCCGATAAAAGGGGCATATCGGCTAAAAGCTCTGCAGCGGCGTCTGTATCCTGCGCAAAAGTTCGTGCGGTATTTCCTTCGTTTAGGTGCGCTAAAAGATTTTTTAGTATTTCGGATTGTGCGGCTAATGTTTTGTCACCGGTTTTCACCAGCTTTGCGGTTTTGTCGGTGCGACGTTCCACAATTTCAAGATCAGATAAAATCAGCTCGGTTTCGATGGTTTGTACGTCGCGTTCAGGGTTGACATCGCCGTCCACGTGTGTGATATCGCTACTTTCAAAACAGCGCACTACGTGAATGATAGCATCCACTTCACGGATATGAGACAAAAACCGGTTGCCAAGACCTTCGCCTTTGCTGGCGCCTTTCACAAGGCCTGCAATGTCAACAAACTCTATGGTGGCAGGCGTTACTTTTTTTGGCTGAAACATCTCTGTCAAAGCGTCAAGACGCTTGTCGGGCACAGGCACAATACCCACATTCGGGTCAATTGTGCAAAAAGGATAATTGGCGCTTTGCGCGCCGGCGTTTGTCAATGCATTAAATAATGTACTTTTCCCTACATTGGGTAGACCTACAATACCCAGTTTCATGTGAACTCCTTCATAATAAATCATGCAAATGATAGTATTTTTACTGTGTGACTTTCTAAGCACACTATAGCTTAGTATATCGTAAAAAAGACAAGGTTTCAATGGCTATAATGTGAATGGATGCTTTTATATTGTGCAAAAAACTGCCGGCTAAAAAGCCGACAGTGTAAAAAGCATACCATGAAATAATATTATCGATTGTTGGCAAGGAAGAAAACGGCCATTGTTCCGGGTCCTGCGTGGCTACCGATAACAGGTCCAACGGTTGAGATATAAATTTCTTTGGTGGAAAAACGTTGCTTGATTTCGTCGGCTACAAACTGTGCATCTTCCAAGCAATCGCCATGTGAGATGAAAATAGGTTGGTTTTGTGGGTCGATGGCATCATTTTCAATGTGGCCAATAAGTGAAAGCAGGCTTTGTTTGCGTCCACGAATTTTTTCAAGGGCCACAAGACGGCCTTCGTCGTTTACGTGTAGCAAGGGCTTTATGTGTAGCATGGTACCAAAAAATGCGGCAGTGCCGGACAAACGTCCGCCACGTTTCAGGAAGTTTAGATCATCAACAGTGAAATAGTGTGCTATTTTCAGCTTGTTATCTTCCACCCATTTGGCTACTTCTTCCATGCTTTTGCCATCTTTTTTTTGCTCTACAGCATAATGTATGATAAGGCCTTGGCCAAGGCTGGCACAAAGCGTATCCACAACAAGGATTTTTCTGTCGGGGAACTCTTCCGAAAGCTCTTCCGCGGCAAGACGGCCGCTGTTCATTGTGCCGGACAAACCCGACGAAAAAGCAAGATATAATATGTCGATGCCTTTTTCCAGTAAAGGACGGAAAGTAGAGGTGAAGTCGCCCACATTCACTTGGCTGGTGGTGGAAGACACACCTTGGCGAAGTTTTGTATAAAAATCGGCCAAGCTGATATCGCGCTCATCGGGCCAGTTGGCGTAGTTGGTATCGCTATCGGTCATTTTAAAAGTGAGGGGTTGTACCTCAAGTCCCCAATCAGAAATGAGCTTTGCATCTAAATCTGCAGAAGAGTCGGTAAAAATAATGTAATTACTCAAAACAAATTCCTCCATAATTCAAATAAATATGTGACTAAATAAATTTTAAAAATCAAAATAATTAATAAGCCTCAGCTTCGCTCGGCCTACATTATAACAGGTAGTAAGCCAAATATCCAGTGAAATTTTTGTATAAAATGAATATATTAATCAAAAAGCTATTCCAAGTCACCGCTGAGGCACATAACGGCTGAAAGTACAGCGGCAGGTGCTGTCTCACAGCGTAGTATGCGTGGGCCAAGGCCTATAGTGGTGCATCCGGCTTTTGTGGCCATCTGTGCTTCGTTTGAAGAAAATCCGCCTTCTGGGCCGGTGATGATAGCAAGGCGGCTCATGTTTTGCATAGTTTTGCGAAGGGATGTTCCGCCTTCTTCGTAGCAAAACAAAGTGCATTCGAACTCGCTGGTTTTTTTGAGTACATCTTCAAAAGTCAAAGGTGGGTGTACCATCGGCAAAATCCCACGTCCGCTTTGTTTTGCCGCCTCGGTAGCGATCCGTTGCCAGCGCTGGGTTTTCTTTTCCGGCTGGTGAGGCTTTGCCACGGTGTGTTCGCTTTCAAATGTCCATACAGCAGCAGCGCCCAGCTCCACACTTTTTTGTATGGCGTAATCCATGCGTTCGCCTTTGGCAAGGCCTATAAAGACTTCAGCATGTAGGCGAGGCTCGGTAGCTGTTTGAAAACAGTGCAAAATACGCAATGTGACAACACCATCTTCGATAGAACTCACCTGTGCGTCATAATCTTGACCAAGCCCATCACATAAAAGCACATCTTCCCCGATACGTGCTCGCAAAACCTTACACAGGTGCTGCGCGTCCTCACCACGTAAATATGCGATGTCATCCACAATATCGGTTGTAAAATATCGGTGCGGCATGATGTTCTCCTAGTAAATATACAAAAAATTTTTGCTGACTAGTTTAAGCTGTTTTCTTACATATGAGGGAAACCCATCCGTTTTTTTGATGGGATTCGTAAACGGATAATCCGATTTTTTCAAGGGCAGAGGTAACTTCGCGCTGGCGATCGTCAATAATACCGCTGGCTATAAAAACACCGTTTGGCGTCAGTAAATCAGGCACACCGGGTGAAAGACGGATGATGGCGTCTGCTACAATGTTTGCCAAAACTATATCGTATACACCGTTCGCTTTTTGTGCTAAGTCGCCACAGTCTACCGTAAAGCGAGATGATACATTGTTTCGCTTTGCATTTTCGGTGGCTGTGCGCACTGCGATGGGGTCTATGTCTATGCCTTGAGCACTGTCTGCACCAAGTAACAAAGCCGCCACGGCTAATATCCCGCTACCGCAACCAATATCAAGCACACGCTCGCCACCGTTTACGCTACCATCCAAAAATTCAAGACATAAAGCGGTGGTCTCGTGGGTGCCGGTACCAAAAGCCATGCCCGGATCAAGGTGTAGCATGCAACGTCCGGGTTTTGTGTAACTTTCCCAGCTGGGTACCACCACCAGCCTTTTGCCTATCTCGGTGGCGTGATAATATTGCTTCCAGCTGTTTTCCCAGTCTTCGGGCTTTACGCCTTTTGTGTCAAGACGATACTCCGAAAGCCCTGCTGCAAGCAGTCTTGCTCTTAGATGTTCGCTAAATGCGGCGGTTTCGGATTTGTCCACATACAAGTGAATGATCACTTCATCACGTGGTTTTTGTAATAGATCTTCTTCAATTAAATCAATATGAGCAATATCCCATACGGTATCTTCCATGTCCGCATAGTCTTCTACATAAAGTCCGCCCTCACACACAGCGGTGGATACCTCTATAGCAGTGTCGGACACACTGCGGCTTACTGTCAATATAAACTCTGTATACTCCACACGGCACCTCTTTTATTTTTTTGCGGTTAGGATTTTATCTCTAGTGTCAGACGTGTCTGATGCGGTGCAAATAGGCTTTGGATTATGGCTAAAGCAACACCACCCCAAAATAAGCGGCACACAAATTATGGCGGGCCAAGCATACCGAAACTCTGCATAAACAGGCGATGCAAGGCAGGTAAGCCACACTACAAAAGCAGGGAAAATACCTAAAAGCTTGTAGTAGGATTTTTTGTAAAAAGCATATAATGCGGATATTAGCAAAATCCAAAAGTAAAACCCAATGCTGTAAAACATGCTAAGTACGGGAACATTACGTGCGTAAGCCAACATTAAAAGTACATTGTCTTGCACCTGTGAAAGAGGTTCCGAGTATTGCCCTTTCATGGGATCCATATCGGCCACGGCGGTAGTGGTTACGGCAACTTCGGTAGAGTAGGTATTGTATGCAAAAATCCAGTGTTGCACATCAGGATACCAATATCCAAGTGTTTGATGCAATGTAGCCCGCACATATTCCAGTGGGCTGCCAAGGCCTATTCGTAACCATAATTGTGCATACTTCATGGGATCTTCAAGGAAAGTGCTTGTGTCAAACACACCTTTAATGTTGTCAGATATGATATTGACATACCGCTCGGGTAGCTCGTCATATGGAAGCACGGTGCTTATTAGGTCTTTGTCTTCTTCGCTGATACTGTCAGGGTCTTGCGATACCACACGAGCTATTTGCATCAAAGGAAGGCTAAGCGCCTCGCGCATATCACCGGGAGCAGCGCCCATGGCAGAATAAAGCGGCCCCGTGATAAGACTGTTTGCCAGCACAGTAGCCAGTAAAAAAGCGCATAAGCGTATGCGTAGGCCCTTTTGCGTGAGTAAAAGAATTGCTAAAGTGAGAAAGGCTATATAAAAGCCGTTGTTTTTGGATATCAAAAGGCCGAAAATGCTAAGAATAAACAAGGCAACTTGCTTTGGTTCCTTGAAAAACTCGGCTTTTTTCTGAGATAGTTCGATGATGCAAAGTACAAACAATAAAGTGAAGTTTGCCAGCCAAATATCTTTCCAAAGGGTAACAATATAAAAGCCCATCAAAGGTAACACACCATAAAAAAGAAGAGCTAGAGCGCAGAAGTTTTTATGAATATTAAGGCGTGACATAGTGCGTAAAACGAGAGTTATTAAAAGCGCGCTTAGCAGAAGCTGTGTTCCGCTTGCAAGTGCGATTCCGGCCGCGTATGTGCCGAATATCCATTCGCCAAGCTGCATAGATGCGCCGATGAAAGCAGTGTGTAGCGGTGGATGATGTGCAGTGAAATCGACTAGACCAAACCACGTTTCGATTTGGACAAATACATCTAAACTTACAAGCCCCGGAAAATTCAAAATATAATAAGGTGCCCATAAAGCTGCTACTAAAAGAAATAAAAAAAGAAAAGAATGTTTTTCATCGCCAAACAAAACCTGTATAATTTTTTGTAATTTTGAAGTGCCTAAAGGCGTGATAGGTTTTGCGCAATAAGAGTCCAGCCATACAAAAATATAGTGCAGAACTATAAAAAAGAAAAATAAAGAGCCGGGAAAAAGCAAAAGCATATGTGAAAAACCGAGATAATTCACAGTTGTGAAACCTAAAGACAGGCAAGTAGTTAACAATAATGCACCGATGAGACAAATGTAAAATCTGCGTTTGCTGAGAAATGGCGGCGCATTGATGTATATTTTATAAAATAAAAAAAACAAAATCATATATATGAAGCTACCATTGTTAGCAAGTAAAAAAGTAGCTGAATATAAAACAAAAGAAAACGTACTGATAAAAGCTAAAATGAAAGCCAAAGCTTTTTTTTGTATAGCTCTTTTCTTTGATTTCTCCATGAAGGATACCTGCCTATTTAAATCTTATTTTACAGAAGGCTAGCTATTAGAGTTTGCCTGCATATTACTAAGTAGCTCAAACAACTGGCGGTGTTTTTTGCTTACAGAGTCGAGCTGTATTCCTGTGGTGATGCTAAGAATAGACAGCATCAAAAACACGCCTGCGGCAATAAGTGAGGGGAATTTTGGCACAAGGCCTGTGTAGATATAGTCAATAAGTACCGGGACAAAAAACACAACACCTATTGCAAGAAATAAAAGTGCAAACAGGCCAAAAAATGCCAAGGGTCTATACTCACGATAAAGATTAAATATCTTCATAAGTACTTTTATACCATCTGATATGGTGGATAGTTTCGACACACTACCTTCGGGCCTGTCTGAATATCCTACCGGTACAGAAATGATTTTTTGGTTTTTGTCAAGAGCATGGATGCTCATTTCAGTTTCTATCTCAAAGCCACGGCTGGCAACAGGACAAGTCTTGACAAATCCGCGTGAAAACGCACGATATCCCGTCATGATATCCTGTACATCGCTGTTGAAAAGGCTGTTTATCGCCCAGCGAACCACTTTGTTTCCGCTGTTGTGAAACATGCGCTTGTTTTCTGTAAAGTAGGTGGAGTTTAGTCTGTCTCCTATTACCATGTCATAGCCGTCTTCCTGTACAAGGCGTACCATTTCGACGGCTTGCTCCACTGAATATGTGTCATCGCCGTCTACCATCACGTAGCAGTCAGCCTCGATATCACGAAACATGGTGCGGATAACGTTGCCTTTGCCTTGGCGCTGTTCGTATCGAACAATGGCGCCCGCCTGCCTGGCCAAATTATCAGTGCCGTCGGAAGAGTTGTTATCGTAAACATAGATATCTGCCTTTGGTAAAGCAGTTTTAAAATCACTCACCACTTTTTGTATAGTAATGCTTTCGTTATAGCATGGAATCAGTACCGCAACTTTTCCCATATCAATCTCTCCTTTATTTTTTAACTGGTTTGAAAAATAAAATACCGCTAAATCACACACCAAAATTATTATTTACTGCTTGCTATTTTATCATAGATAGAAGAGATACACAATGCCGCAAAATCTTTAAAAATAAAAAGTTCGCCTTAAAAAACGTATTTTCTAAGGCGAAGCATTTATCTATATTATTGGTACTATTGTTCGGCAGCTATAAGGCGCATGGTATCTTGCGCTATCATCAGCTCTTCGTTTGTGGGAATAACCAGCGCACGTGCACGAGAGGTATCCTCGGCAAAGTCAAACTCGCCGGTGCCTGTCATGTTCTTTTCGTCGTCATAATGTAGACCCAAGAACTCAAGGCCACGGGTGGTATATTTACGAACACGTTTAGAGTTTTCACCGATACCACCGGTAAATACCACACAGTCAAGACCGTTCATTGCGGCCGAGTATGAACCGATATGTTTTTTGATTTCATAAAATAGCATGCTGTGAACCAAAGCGGCACGTGCGTGGCCGTTGATGGCGGCTGTTTCAATGTCGCGGTTGTCGCTGGATAGGCCGGAAACACCAAGCATACCTGATTTTTTGTTTAGGATATCATTAACCTCGGCGGCTGAGATATTCAGTTTTTCTTGTAAGAACGTGACAACTGAAGGATCAACATCACCCGAGCGAGTGCCCATCAATATACCTGCCAGTGGGGTAAGGCCCATGGTAGTGTCGATGGAAACGCCTCTGTTTACTGCGCAAAGGGAAGAACCGTTGCCTAAATGACATGTGACGATTTTAAGCTGTTCTATCGGCAGGCCCATGAAACGTGCCGCACGTAGGCTGACATATTTGTGACTGGTACCGTGGAAACCATAGCGACGCACACCGTACTGTTCATAATATTCATAAGGTACGGGATATACATAAGCAGTGGGAGGTAATGTTTGATGGAACGCAGTATCAAAAACGGCAATCTGAGGCACGCTTTCACCGAACACTTTTTGTGCACTACGAATACCAACCACTTGTGGCGGATTGTGAAGCGGAGCCAAAGCGGAAAGCTCGTCAATAGCTTGTATGGATTTTTCGGTCAAAATAACAGAGTCGGCAAACTTCTCGCCACCATGAACAACACGATGCCCAACGGCTGCAATTTCACTTTTTTCTTTCAGCACAGCGCCTTCGCCGTCTGTCATCAGCTCAAGCATTTTAGCAAAAGCTTCGGCATGGGTATCCAGGGGCTCGTCTACCTGCCAAGATTTGTCGCCTACTTTATGAACAACGTTAGCGCCTTCGATGCCAATACGCTCACAAAGACCTTTACACATTACATCTTCTGTTGTCATATCAATAAGCTGATATTTTAGCGAAGATGAACCGCAATTAATGACCAAAATTTTCATATAATACTTCCTCCGTTTCCCTGTGGGAAAATTTTATTGACGAGCATATTCTGAATACAAAAAGGAATACTTGGATTATGCATGGAATTATTATATAATAGGAAAAAATACTTTTCAAGCAATGCGGGCAAAGAGTTTTGTAAATAATATAAATTTATATATGAGAGGTATCTGTATGTTAGAGCTTTTTGAAACAAAGCCGGAACACATGATGATGGAACGAAACAGTCTGCATACAGAAAAAGAACCTATAACAGCAGGTATTGTGGCCGAGTACAACCCTTTTCACAAAGGCCATGCATGGCAGGTGAATCGTCTTCGCGAAGGCGGTGTGGATTTTGTGGTTTGTGTGATGAGTGGCTCGTTTGTACAGCGAGCCGAGGCGGCATACCTTCCCACAAATGTGCGTGCACAAGCGGCTTTGGCAGGTGGGGTGGATTTGGTTTTGCGATTACCTGTGCCGTATGCAACTGCCTCGGCCGAAGGCTTTGCCAGAGGCGCTGTTGGGCTTTTGAGTGCACTCGGGTGTGTGGACATATTGTCGTTTGGTGCAGAGTGTGACAATAAAGACCAGCTGGAGGATATAGCCGGTGCTCTTATTTCAGAGGAGTTCTCGCCACTGTTAAAGGCCGAGCTTGCCAAAGGGGTGTCTTTTGCCGCGGCACGGGCTGCAGCCGTAGAAAATATTATACCCGGTAGTGCAGAGGTTTTGCGCTCGCCAAATAACATTTTGGGTATAGAGTATATCAAAGCGTTGCTTGACGAGGTACCGTATGCTTTGCGCATGGCTATGCCACCGGATATACAGTGGCAAGTAGTCGAGGGTCTTTTTGGTAACACCACAGATAGAGAATGTTTGTTTCCGTTGCCTATACCTATGCCGTTACCACGGGTGGGTGCGGCGCATGACGGTAGCCCTAAAGAAGGGTACGCCTCGGCGTCGTGGCTAAGAAAATTAGCAAGGGAAAAAAATGTAGAAGAGTGGAAAGCATGGGTGAGCGAGGCATGCATGCCACTGTATAAGAAAGCGCAAGAAGACGGCATGGTGCTGGACTATAACCGATATGAAATGGCTGTCATGAGTCGATTGCGAGGTAAAAAAGCAGACGAGTTTGCAAAGTATCCCGGTGCAGGCGAAGGCCTTGAATCGCGTATGGAGCAAGCGGTGAACAATGCCACCTGCCTAGAAGAAATGTTTGAGATCGCAAAAAGTAAGCGATTTACTCATTCGCGTGTAAGGCGGCTGGCAATTTCGGCGATGCTGGATCTGCCAAAATACACTCCGGTCATATCGCCGTTTGCTCATATACTGGCAGCAAATGGAAGAGGATTGGCGCTACTGAAAAGAATAAAGCGAAACACGATGATTCCGGTTTCTACATCTTTGGCGAAACTGGCAAAAACTAGTACGATGGCAAGAGATATGGTACAATGGGAGGCGTCTGCCGAAGATTTACATGCGCTTTGCCTGCAAAAACCCAGACGTGGCGGTGGCGCATATACTCAACCTGCGGCTATCCAAGGTAAGTCCGGCTTACTTCCTTTCTTTACAAAAACAAAACAGTGAGGCATATATGCACAGCATCAAACCATCCATAAAAGTTACCACACCTGTTTTAATCATCACTGTGGTTTTAGCCATGATGATGATAATCACCAGTGTGGTGTTGCGTATCCCTAAAGATGAATATGTTTATGTAAACCAAGACGCCACATGGCATGTTTTACATACCATGCATTCATATGATAATATACCGGCTTCTGAACATTTGTTTTTGCCACTGGTAACTGCAGACGATGACGCAAGAGGCTTGATTTGGGGCGCCACAGTGGAAAGCGATACGGGGATATTTTACTACACCTCGTTTTGGCCGTCGGGCTTTTTTGTGGCATGGGCGTTCGCCAATATATTTGGTTTGCCGTATGTACCGTCTACACTATATATACTAAACAGTATTTTATACATAGCCTGCGCTGTGCTTGCGGCGGCCGTGATGGTGCGGCTAATGCGTGGGATACTTAATCCTTGTTTTGTGATACTGGGCACAATAGCGCTATATTGTTTTCAGCCGGAAGTTATGCAAAGCCAGGGTGCTGTATATTGGCACCAAAGCCTTACCCAATTGATATTGCTTTTACAGCTTTTTTTCTTTACGCAGTTTTCAAAGAAGAGTGGCAAGATAGGGTTTTTCATATGTTGCTTTTTAGCACCCCTGTGTGAGTGGAGCGGACATGTGGCGA
>CAYJIC010000018.1:0-22103 GCA_964370155.1 uncultured Oscillospiraceae bacterium | reverse complement strand
TCTCCTGAAAACTTGGCATATCGGATAGGTGAGCTGATAGACGTTTTGGCAGTGATATCTATTTACGAGAACAAAAACGGGATGCAGGTGTCTGCCAGGGTGGTGGAAATGCGGCCAAGTGGCATGACGGAGGAACATGTCAGTCAAAGCGCTTTGTTTGAAAGTGTGCTGGCAGGGCATATTCCACAAGAGGATGTTGTGTCGCTTTTACTTCCAAGCAGGGAGGATACGGCGCAGCTATATCGCCAGATACGCACAGGAATACCAATGAACTATATGGATTTACGTCCGACACTTGCGATGCTAGGCGAAGAGCGAACAGGGAAAATGTTGACATCATTGGCTACGCTTGAAGAATTGAACTTGATTGAAAAAGACGAAGAAACACTATGCTATAAATTAATGCAGGTGGCGGAAAAGAAAGACTTAGCAAGTGGTACACTAATGAAGAGATTGCAAAAATGCAGTGGAGAAAAATAGCATAATTTTCAGATAAGTATGTGTAATGCAGACAGTTTGCCACATTGCAATATTAGAAAGTATAAGTGGCTATAAAAACCAAAAAGACGAGAGGTGAGAAAATGACGGCCGAGATTCCACGTAATGTGACATATGAAGAATTCATAAAAATAGCGGAAGAGTCCGGGCGTCCGTACGATATAGCGAAGATTAGGCAAGCATATAAAGTGGCGGAGAAAGCGCACGAGGGGCAAAACCGTAAAAGTGGCGAGCCGTATGTAAGTCATCCGCTTACGGTGGCAGGAATGCTACTGGATTTAGGCCTTGATACCGAGGCTTTGATAGCGGCGCTTTTACACGATGTTGTGGAAGATACCAGCATGACACTGGAAGAGGTAGCCTCTCAGTTTGGAGAAGAAGTGGCGCTGCTGGTAGATGGCGTGACAAAACTTGGCCTAATCACATTTTCGTCTATGGAAGAAGAACAAGCTGAAAATCTGCGCAAGATGCTTTTAGCTATGTCAAAAGATGTTCGAGTGATGCTGATAAAGCTGTGTGATAGACTGCATAATATGCGGACAGCTAACGCATGGAAAGAACAAAAACGTCGCGATAAATCCCTTGAAACGATGGAAGTGTATGCCCCCATCGCCCATCGCTTGGGCATGTCGGGAATAAAAAAAGAACTTGAAGATTTAAGCCTTTTTTACCTTGATCCTATTGGATATGCAGAAATTGTGGATATGGTAGGCCAAAAGAAAAAAGCTACCGAATATGTAGAGGGTATTTCCGATAGCATCAAAAATCAACTTGAAAAAAATGATATTAAAAATGTTGTGATGCATAGTAGGATAAAAAGTGTATATAGTATTTATCGCAAAATGTTTATACAAAATCGAAACTTTGAAGAAATATACGATATTTATGCATTGCGTATTGTTTTAGACAGCATTGCGGAGTGTTATGCCGCGCTGGGTGTTGTTCATGACATGTATCATCCTCTGCCAAATAGATTTAAAGATTATATATCCACACCAAAGCCTAATATGTACCAGAGTCTGCACACCACCATGATTAGCCATGAGGGTGTAGCGTTTGAAATACAGATACGTACAAAAGAAATGGACCAGCTGGCAGAGTATGGAGTGGCCTCGCACTGGAAGTATAAAGCAGGACTGCAAGGCAAGGATAAACTGGAAGATCGCCTTGTTTGGGTGCGCCAGCTACTGGAAAGCCAAAGAGACGCCGAAGATGGGGCCGATCTTTTGCGGGATATTAAGAGCGAGCTGATACCTGAAGAAGTGTATGTGTTCACTCCGAAAGGTGACGTTATCAATCTGCCCAGTGGCGCAACGGTTATAGACTTTGCCTATGCGATTCACTCGGCGGTGGGCAACCGCATGATTGGCGCAAAGGTGAACTCTCGCATTGTGCCAATTGATCATAAAGTGGTCACAGGCGAAGTGGTTGAAGTGATGACCGGAAACGACACCAAAGGTCCAAGCAGAGACTGGCTTGGCATCGTCACTACCAGTGAAGCAAAAAGTAAAATTCGACATTGGTTTAAAAAAGAACGAAAAGAAGAAAATATTATGGAGGGCAAAGCGGCGCTTGACAGAGAGATGCGCCGAAACCAAATCTCGGTTCCGGCTGAGGAATATGACAAGTTCATGGAAAATATAGCGCACCGTCAGCGGAAAAATACAGTGGAAGAGATGTATGCGGCTATAGGATATGGCGGCTTGTTGATTTCACGCTTGATGCCTAAAATAAAAGAAGAGTATGCAAAACTGGTGAAAAGCACCGACCCTGTGGAAACATTCGATATTCCCACAACGGTGAAAAAACAAAAAGCAGGTGAAGGCGTCAGCGTAGAAGGCATAGATAACGTGCTTATCAAGTTTGCAAAATGCTGTAACCCATTGCCGGGTGATAGCATTATTGGGTTTATAACCCGTGGATATGGTGTATCTATCCATAAAAAAGATTGCCGGAATGCTGCCGAGCCAGACGCCTCGCCAAGGTGGGTTGCGGCACGTTGGGAAGAAGGCGTGAAGGAAAACTTCACATCTACTCTTGAGGTGACAGCTTTGGACAGAGACAGGCTTTTTGCCGATGTATCGGTGGCTTTAGCCGATATGCGTGTGCCGGTATATTCTATTTCAGCACGGCGAACCGCGGATGGTCGTGCCTCGATGAGTGCCACCATAGGCATCCAAAATACCGATCATTTAAACAATGTGATATCAAGACTTAGAAAAATCAAAGACGTTGTGGGAATTCAAAGAAGCTGAGAAGGAGTGGGTTGAATGCGTGCACTGATTCAACGGGTAAGTAGAGCATCGGTTTTGATAAACGGTGACGAAAAAAGAGAAATTGGGCCCGGAATGGTGATTTTATTTGGTGTACGTGAGGGCGACGATATAGAGATGTGCCAAAAACTTGCGAAAAAATGTGCGGGACTTCGCATATTCGACGATACTGACGGTAAACTAAACTTATCTGCTGCAGATATCGGGGGCAGTGCATTGGTGGTGAGCCAGTTTACTTTATATGCTGATAGTAAGAAGGGAAACCGCCCATCATTTATTGCTGCCGCAAAACCGCCGCTAAGCACAGATTGTTACGAAAGTTTTGTAAAATGTATAAAAGAACAAGGCATGAAGGATGTGCAAACAGGCGAATTTGGTGCAGATATGAAAGTGGAGCTGGTGAACGACGGGCCGGTGACATTATTACTGGATACCGATGAATGGAAACAATCATGATTTCATAAAGGAGTGTTTGCAATGAAAGCTATACATATAGTAGACGGACCGCCGCTGTATACCAATTGTTTTTTGATGATTGGGGATGATGGACATGCAGCCGTGGTAGATCCGGCGGCATCGGCAGAACGGTTTGTAGCGGCGATAGAGGAAAACGGAGCTACACTTACTCATATTTTGCTAACACACGGACATCATGATCATGTGGGGAGTGTAGAGGCGCTACGCACAAAATATGGCGCAAAAGTTTATATGCACAAGGCGGACGCAGATCAGTTTGGCATCAAAGCAGACGAATATTACACTGATTTTGGCGAGATTATGCTTGATGACATGAAGTTTAAAACCATTTTCACGCCGGGGCATACTCCGGGGTCAACGTGTATTATTTGTGGTGATATGATGTTTAGTGGTGATACGCTATTTGCACAGGATATCGGCCGCACAGACTTGCCGGGAAGTAATCCCGCGCATATGAAAGAAAGCTTGAAAAAGCTGGTGGATGCCGTGCAAGAGGATGTTCAGGTGTTGCCAGGGCATGAAGAGTTTTCGACCATGGATTACGAGAAAAAACACAACCCGTATTTGAGATTTTAGGTAGTTCAATGGAAATTTTGGTAAAAGGACTGCCTTCTACATATGAAGCAGAACACATGGTGCGATTGTTTTTTCCAAAGGCGTCACTTCGGCAAAACAATAGCACAAAAGGTGATGTTGCCTACATTAGAGCTACAAAATCGCGTACAATAGTGGGTTTGCGCCATAAAAATGACACCGAAACAGTGTGTGTTGTGAAGTGGGTAGAAAATGAGAATCCGTCGGCAGTGTTGTATCACATATTTGTGAAGGTGACAAATATGCGCCCGCCGTGGGGTATGCTGACCGGTGTAAGGCCGCTGAACTTGTATCGAAAGATGCTGAAACTGCAAAGCGAGCCAGGCGCTAGCAGTAGGATGAAAAACGAATACGATGTGTCAGAAGAAAAATGCGACTTATTGACTGAAATAGAGCGACGCCAGCGCCCGATACTTGAAAAATCTAAGAAAAACAGCTACAGCCTGTATATATCCATACCGTTTTGTCCCACAAGATGTTCATATTGTAGTTTTGTTTCACGCACAGTGGATAAAGAATCGCATTTGATGGACGAGTATTTGAACGCATTAAAAGAGGAACTTGCCGTGACGGCAAAAGCGGCAGGTGATCTGAAGCTGGAAAGTGTATATATCGGCGGTGGTACACCAACATCACTTAACGTTTCTCAGCTGGATAGCCTTTTATCGGCAGTGGATGAGTACTTTAAGCCGCAAAAAACAAGAGAATATACCGTTGAAGCCGGTCGGCCGGACTGTACAGACGCAGAAAAGCTACAGCTTTTAAAGCAATATGGTGTATCACGCATTTCTATTAATCCGCAAACGTTTTGTGATGACGTGCTGGTGAGCATAGGGCGAAAGCACACCGCAGATGACATAAGGCACTGTTATGAGAATGCCAGGAGTCTTGGCCACAGTGTGATAAACATGGACCTGATAGCAGGCCTGCCGAAAGACACAGAGGAAAGCTTTTCCGAAAGTTTAGCAGAGGCTATTAGGCTGAGGCCGGAAAATATCACCCTGCATTCACTGACTAAAAAGCGTGCATCTGAGATTGTTTTGGCACAAAAAGAAGAGGGAATGTTTGGGCCTTCAAGCATGATAAAGCTTGCATATCCACGCCTTAGGCAGGCAGGATATGTCCCGTATTATTTATACCGGCAAAAAAGCGGAGTAGATAACCTGGAAAATACAGGATGGACGTTGCCTGGATGCGAGGGTTTGTATAACATTTTCATTATGGAAGAAGAGCATACTATTTTGGCAGCAGGCGCAGGCGCAAGCACAAAATTGGTGCTTGAAGACAAAAAAATTATTAAAAGGCAGTATAATCACAAGTTTGCGATAGATTATATAATGAATATCGAGGAAATATTGCAACGTAAAGAAGGGGTGAAAAAAGCATATGCCGGCTATTTGGATTCCTAAACGATTGGTGGAGATAGGCCTTATTAATACTGCGGCAGAAAACCCGGTAAGTCTTGTGCGTCACTGTGAGATTGAATATGAAAACCGCGTGAAAGCAGCGGCAATTGAAAGCGGTGGCAGTAAATGCAAGGTAATTATGCTGACGGGTCCTTCTGCCTCGGGAAAAACCACTACTGCACAAAAACTTGTGGATGCGCTGAAAGAAAGCGGTACACATGCAGAGATGGTGAGCTTGGATAATTTTTACAAAAACATAGAAGATTATCCACGCCTTCCGGACGGCAGCACAGATTATGAAAATATACATGCGCTGGACATAAACGAAATACATGCTTGCCTTACCAGACTTATTGAAACAGGCAGCGCGCAGTTTCCGGTGTTTGACTTTGAGACAAACTCTCGCAAAGAAGAAAGAATGTCGCTTGAACTACAAGGTGGCGTGGTGGTGATTGAAGGGATTCATGCGCTGAATCCTATTCTTACCGATGCTTTGCCAAGGGGAAGTGTTTATAAAATTTACGCAGGACTCAGGGAAGAATATTCGCATGGTGGGCAGCGTTCACTGGCCACAAGGGAAATTCGCCTGGCACGTCGCATGGTGCGCGATCACATGTTCCGTGGGCATGGGCCGGAGTCTACCATCAGCATGTGGCCGCTGGTATGCGAGGGTGAAGATCAATATATCAAGGCGTTTAAGCCATATGCCGACCTATTACTTGATACGTCGTTTAGCTATGAAATTTGTATTTTGGCGCCGTTTGTGGAAAAAATGCGGAATGGCATAGTGAACGAGGTGATGAGCTCGAAACTGGAAGATTTGATCAAAAAGTTTTCTCATTGCTCGTCTATCGACATGAAATATGTGCCACAGAATTCGATGTTGCGTGAATTTTTAGGACAATAAGCGGAGGTTTATGATGAACACATTTGATAAAGTGATGGACGCGGCCTCTTATGTGGCCACAGGCGCCGCAAAGCAAGCAGAGAGCTTGGTAAACAAGGGATGCGATCGGGCAAAAGAGTTGTCTCTGCAAGCAAAACTGAACAAGCGTCAGCGTCAGCTGGGAGCGTTTGTGTACAAGCTACATAAGCTGGGCCAGGAAAACGAACCCATGATGTGTTGGTACATAAAAGAGATAGATAAAGTGAAAGAAGAGCTGTCAAAACTTGAAAGAGAAGATAGTGATGTGACAATTTTAGGTGCCGATAAGGGTGCGGAGGATAAAAAGGATGCCACCTTTTGTGGCGGCGGTGGGTACTAATTATCCTAAAAGAAAGGCATATGTATGGTTTGGAAAGCCAAAATCAGGCGAAATTTCAGCAAAACAAACAGAAAATCGAATGTGACTCAAAAAACACAGTAAATCTATTGAAAAAAGTTTGTCAATAGAGTAGTATTATTGTGTAGCGTTTTGGAGTAACAATAGTGTTTTAGTAGCAGGGAGGCAAGATGCCTTGGTTTATCCCAAAAAAGACAAGTATGAAATAGAGGATCTTTTGGAGATTGTGCGCATTTTACGAGCTCCGGGAGGATGCCCTTGGGATAGAGAACAAACGCACACCTCGATGCGGAAAAATCTAATTGAAGAAACATATGAGGTGGCAGACGCTATTGACCTGGCAGATACAGATATGCTGTGTGAAGAGCTGGGAGACTTATTGTTGCAGGTGGCAATGCATGCGGAGATAGAAAAAGAGAATAGTGCTTTTTCATTTAGCGACGTGTGCGATGGTATTTGTAAGAAACTGATTTTCCGGCATCCGCATGTGTTTGGAGAAGTGTCTGCTGAAACAACAGGGCAAGTGCTGAGTAACTGGGAAGCTTTAAAAAGCGAAGAAAAAGGCATTGACTCTATGACTCAGCAAATAGACAGTGTGCCGAAAAGCTTTCCGGCTGTGATGCGTGCGGCAAAAGTGCAAAAACGTGTGGCAAGATATGGGTTTTGTTATCCAAACGAACAAGCGGCAATAAAAGACATGGAGTCTGAGCTAACAGAACTAAAGCAAGCAATACAAACAAATACCAACATAGAAGAAGAAGTTGGGGATGTGTTGTTCAGTGCTGTGAATGTGGCTCGAATGCTTGATATCGACGCCGAAGAAGCGCTGAGTAAAAGCACGCAAAAATTTATCACTCGTATTAAAACAGTGGAAACATTGGCGAATGATAAAGGGCAAGACTTACTTTCTGTGGATGCAAACGAATTAGATGCTTTATGGAAAAAAGCAAAAAGCGGCGAGGCAGAAAAATAAGCTAAACATAGGTATCACTAAGCAGAGGAGTCTGCAAAAATAAATTTATTTGGAGGTAAGGAAGAATGACAAAAACTGATTTGGTAGCACAAGTGGCTGAGAGTGCAGCTTTATCCAAAAAAGATGCAGAAAAAGCAGTTAATGCAGTGATAGAGAGTATCACAAATGCATTGAAAAGCGGTGACAAAGTAGCTTTGGTAGGTTTTGGCACATTTGAAACACGCAATCGTCCTGAGCGCAAAGGCCGCAACCCACAAACTAAAGAGGAAATTACAATTCCTGCAACCACAGCCCCTGCATTTAAAGCAGGTAAAGCTTTGAAAGACGCCGTGAAATAATTTCAAGTGTTAAAACAGCAGGCGACGAGAAAGTGCCAATTTCAAGGAAACAAGAAATGATGTGAGGACGCATATTTTGTGTGTGGCCGAACAGGTGTTTTGTAGGTGACGCCGAAAGAGGTGCTTTATTGACAGACTGAGCAACCGCTTTTTTTGCGGTTGCTTTTTCTATTTGTATAGTAAGGAGTGGTAATATGCGTATTGACAAATATTTGAAAGTGTCCAGGCTGGTAAAACGCAGAACAGTGGCGAACGAAGTGGCTGACGCAGGCCGCGTGACGGTGAACGGAAGAACAGTAAAAGCCAGCTATACCGTGAAAATAGGCGACGAGATAGAAATAGCATTTGGCAACCGCGTTATAAAGGCAAAAGTGCTTAGCGTGACGGAACAAAAAGGTAAAGATGTGGCCAGAGAAATGTACGAATTGATGGAATAAAAATGAGAAAAGTAAATGAAATTTGCTTGCTCAAATAATAGGCATGCGCTGAAAAGCAATGTGTGAAAAAGAAATTTGTAAAGATACTTGCAAAAAATGCTGCAGATAGTGTATAATTGTTGTTATATATAGGGAAGTTGTGTTGCATTTATTAAAAGCAAATTAGATGAAGTCAGTGTGGGTGAAATTATGAGCAGACAAAATAAAATGAAACCCAAAAAAGGGCTAAAGAATATTTTATTCAGGCTTACTGTGGCATCAGTTGGCGTATATCTTGTGATAAGTTTTGCAACAGGACAATTTCAAATTGCAGAAAAAAGGCAAGAGTTGCAACGTCTTGAGGAACAGCTGAAAGTACAATCGGATGCAAACATAGAGCTTGCAAGCATGATGGAAGAAGGCAGCGACGAGGCATATATCGAGCGTGTGGCTCGTGAAAAGCTTGGATATGCCCTTCCGCAAGAGCGTGTGTTTGTAGACCTTACAGGCGAATGAGTTTGGTACTGAAGCTGGCAACGACTGTGTCTTAATGAATAACGGAGGAAGTAATCGTACATGCAGGTTCAGATGGGTGAGATTTACTCTGGAAAAGTGACCGGAGTAAAAAAATTTGGTGCTTTTGTTCGTTTGGAATGTGGCGTTACCGGGATGGTACATATTTCGGAAGTGAGTAACAGCTATGTTCAAGAGCTTGGTGATGTGCTAAGCGAAGGCCAAGAAATCAAGGTGAAAGTGGTAAATGTTGCGCAAGATGGTAAAGTGGCGCTTTCATACAAACAGGCGCAGGAAAATGTACAGGTAGAAGAACCGCCAAGGCAACGCAGACCGCAACAGCCGCGTCAGCAAAGAGCAGACAGTGGTCGTGTGTGGCAACCAAAGGAACCGAAACCTACATCAGATCTATCTTTTGAGGATATGATGTCGCGTTTTAAAACACAAAGTGAAGAAAAAATCAGTGACTTACGCCGTGTGATGGAAGCACATCGCGGCGGTGGATATTCACGAAGAAGATAATAAGAACAAGGTGCCTATGAGGGTGCCTTGTTTTTTGTTGTGTGAAAATTGATGAGTGAATGTTGTGAAACAAAACGCTTAAATATAGCAGATATGCAATATGTGAAAACAGAGAAAAATTGACAAACAGTTATCCAAAATACACAAAATATGAAAAAATATAGAATATTTTACAAAAAATATTGTTAAAGCCCGACTTTTTCGTGTATAATATGAATACAAAGCAGAACTAGTTTGCCGGTTCGCTTGATAACGTAAAGGAGGCAACACAAATGAAAATTAGTTGCACTGGACGAAAAGTTAATTTGAAAGATGGATTTATTGAACGCGTCGAGAAGCGTCTTTTGAAACTGGACAAGTTCTTTGATGATGAAGCAGAGGCAAATGTGACAGTGGTGGTAGAAAAACGCTACCAAAAAGTAGAGATTACTCTACGCGACAGAGGCTTTGTGGCCAGGGCAGAGCGTAGCGCTGAGCAAATGGAAGAAGCGTTCGACATGGCTGCAGATGTGCTGACAAAAAACATAGTGAAAAATCGTGAAAAACTTGCGGAGAAACTTAGAAATCCATTCCCGGAAGATTTTGAGTTTATGAGTGATGTGGAAGAAGATAACTACCACTTAATTCGTGAAAAGCACTTTGTGGTAAAGCCTGCTACCGTAGACGAGGCAATTTTACAAATGAATATGCTAGGACATAATTTTTACTTGTTTAGAGATGCCGACAGTGATGAAGTAAATGTGGTATACGCCAGAAAAGATGGAAGCTATGGCGTGTTGATACCTGAAAGATAAATGTGATTGAAGCATATTGCAGTGCTTGTATAATGATAAAAAAACAAAGGCATTTTAATTGATGCCTTTGTTTTTTTGCATGGATAGAGCAAGACGTAATATGACGTATAATCGTTAAAAAATTAGATAAAAATATTAATAATTTATTGACAATATGTGGAAAAAATGATATCATATAAAAGATTATAGCATGTGTAATAACACTGAAATTTAATATGATAATACGCTTATTAATAAAAACGTAAAAAGGAGTATATGATGTTTTTTAAAAAGGAAACCCCGGCGGATAGGATTCGCAAAGAAATTGAGAGCACAGAGTTTAAAAAACAAAGCATGATATCCACTATAGAGAGTGAAAAAGGCGCGCTTTTAAACGAAAAGTGGAAAGAGCTATATAACATGGGTGTGCACGCGTATGAGCAACACAAAGATGAAAACCCGGAGTATGATTTTAGTAGCTATGTAGAGGCTATTAAAATTTTGGATGATGAAATATCTGAAAAAGACAACAAGATAGAAGAGATAGCTGCGCGATATGACGAAGAAGTAGATTTGCTGAATAAGAGCTTGCAGTCGCTGATGCCGCCGGAACCACCGGCAGTTCAAATGGGGCAAGCGGCTCCTGTGCCTGTGCAAATGGGCCAACCAATGCAGGCGCCACCGCCGATAGGCCAACCAATGCAAGTGCCACCGCCGATTGATGTGGCTTTACAAAACCAAGATGTATCCCCACAAGCGCCTGCAGATGCTTTTTTCTGCAATCAGTGTGGAAAAGGCTTGGAAACCGGAGATGCATTTTGCCCGTTTTGCGGTAGCAAGGTTTAAGCAATCGCCATGGATATATTGCAGGTGAAAGGTCTTTACAAAAAGTTTGGTAAAATTGATTTTTTGCATGATATAAACTTTTCTATTTGTGGTGAAGATCGCCTCGGGATACTGGGCGAAAACGGGTCTGGAAAATCCACTTTAATGTCTATTGTGGCAGGTGTGAATACATTTGATAAAGGCGAAGTATTGTATAATGGACAAGCTAACGCCAGTAAAGTAAACATAGGATATGTGCCGCAAGAGCCGGTATTGCTGCAAGGGCTTAGCGTTAAAGACAACTTGAGGTTGTGGCAGGGTGTATATCATATAAAATGTTTTGACGAAGTGGTGGAAAGAATCCCACATTTTTTAGGTGTGCATACATTTCTGTCCAAGAAAACCGAGGAACTGTCCGGCGGAATGAAAAAGAAAGTTGCCATTGCAATTTGCTTTTTGAATAACCCAAAGTTAGTAATATTAGACGAGCCTTTTGCGGCACTTGATGAGGATGCCATTGTGTGCATGAACGAATATTTGAATAGCCTTGAAGATGTAGCGATTTTGTATTCAAGCCATGATAAAAGTGAACTAATGAAGGTTTGCAAGCGATATATTGTTATGAAAAACGGAAAGATAATATCATGAACTGGTCGGATGAAACATTGGGAGGAATATATATGTTGTGTCAAAATTGCAATAAAGATATTACGGTGGAAAGTAAGTTTTGTAGATATTGTGGAAGTGCCCAGACACCTGTGCAACAAGCACCGGTAGCTCCGCCGCCTGTACCAGTGCAACAAGCACCGGTAGCTCCGCCGCCTGCACCTGTGCAACAAGCACCGGTAGCTCCGCCGCCTGTACCTGCGCAACAAGCACCGGTAGCTCCGACACCGCCGCCTGTACCTGTGCAACAAGCACCCATAGATCCAATGGCAGGTGGTGCTACACCGCCTGGGCAAGTGCAGGCACCTGCGGATTTTTCAGCCACAGTAGGAAATGTGGTAAGTACTGCAGGCGCAGGGCTGAAAGATGCCATGAATACAGTGGTGGATAAAACAAAAGATACAGTTGCCACCATAAACGCTGACGGAACTATGTCGCAAAAATTGAAATCGCCTATGATGAAGAAATATTTTATCATAGGTGGTGGTGCGCTGGCGGCTGTCATTATTATTGTGCTGATAATTACTTTAGTGGTGATGAACTCGCCCACTGCAGTGGTGGGAAGAGCTTTAAATAACACCATAGGTGACATGGAAAGCGAAATAGAAAATATTACAAACGAAATACCTGCTATTTTGTTCTTTGAAGATTTCCAAAAAGATGAGTACGATATGGATATTTCATATTCTGATGGATTTCAAGATCTTAGCATAAATGTGCAAAGTGATTTTGGCAGTGAAAAAATCCGTGCAGAAGTTGTTAGTGTGCTTGGAATTGGCGGCGAGATAATGATATCGGACAAATACGGTACCATTGCTTTGGATTCTGCGATTGCAGACATGGTGGGACTTAGTGATGTATATGGTTGGGACAATGAAACTATTGCCACCGATCTTTATAACGCAGGCTTGATTGATGTTGAAAACGCAGAAGACATAAACTTGAACATATTTGAAGACCACACAGCATCATATGAAAAAATCAATAAAATGCTACAAGATTGCTTTACTGATATTTTTAAAGAAGCAGATATAGAAGCCATTGATAAAGAAGAAATGACTATTAATGGGGAAGATATTAATGCTAAAGGATATGTGATAGTCCTAGACAGTGAAGTGATTGAAGAAAGAATTGCCGAATTTTTGGACGATGTGTTTGAGTCGGAAGATTTAGTGGATGCGTACATACCATATGCATCTGCAATGAATATGGGTAGCATGGATGTTGAGGAGATTAAAGAAGAGCTGATGTATTCTGTGACATCTATGCTGGGTGGTATGCGCGAGCTGGAAGTGGAAGTGTTTGTGCACAAGAATCGCATTGTTTCTCTGCGTTCGGAAAGTGCAGGCTATCCGATGCGTTTCGATCTAAACCCTGATGGCGATGTGCTTGAATATGTGGCGGCCATTTCTGAGGGCGAAGAAGTTATGGTGTTTGGAGCTATCATGGAAGATGATGAACTGATAGTTTCCTACAAAGAAACTTATGGCGAATCTTTGGTGATGGTGTATGACCTCGAGTCAGACAGAAACAATGTAGAAATTTCTACTGACAATGACGACTATGTGTTTACAGTGTATTCGGAAGATAAAAATAATCTGTTGATAGAGGCGGAAATGGACGGCGAGTCACTTCGGATTGAAGCAACAAAAGGTGGCCTGTCCGGAGATTGGTTTGATCAACCGGAAAATTACACCGATATCACAGAACTGCTTTCATTAGGCCTTTTAGGATTTTAATTTATGCAACGGGTTTTTGCACGTTTTTTACAGCTGGAAACAAAAAGAATAAAGGGCAGAGTCGGGATTTTAATACTATTGTTTTTGGCGATATTGATGCTGGGAAACATGGCCGCTTTTATGGCAGAGGATGTTTTCGGTGAAGGCGTTATAAAGCTGAACATAGGCGTTGTTAATTTTGATAAAACACCCGAGGCACAAGCAATGATTGACACTATCCTCAGTAGCGAGTCTATTGAGGATAGTTTTCATGTGGTTTTTGCTACAGATGAAAACATGGCAAAGCAAAGCCTGCAAGCTGGGGAAATAGTAGCTTATGTGGTGGTTCCTGAAAACTTCTTGAATGGTGTGATGAGTGGCGAAAACCCAAAGCCTCGCTTGGTTGTAGATAATTTGGGTGCATTGGAAAAGCTTATGATTGAGAACCTTGCCGGTGGCCTTGCGGATGTAATGACATATGTACAAAGTGGTATATACACCATTCTTGATGAAGAACATATACATGGTGAAGTCAGCAGAGAAGCTATTTTGGACGCAAACCTTGCCTTTGTAGTGCCATTCTTAAACAGGGAAAGTATGTTTTATTATCGTGACTTAGACTATGGCACACAGGTGCCTGTAATTCAGTTTTATATTTTATCTACTTCACTTTTTCTGTTGTTTCTTAGCACGACGTTGTTTTACCACAGCTTTCAGCTTAAAACAGAAAAGAGCGTGGTGATGCTGTTATATTCCAAAGGTGTGAATTACCAATTGTATTATTTTGCTAAAATTATACCTTTATATGTGGTGTATACAGTGTTGCTGACAGTTATAGCGGTGGTGGTGAGTGGCGAGATTAGCGTTGTGATAGTGGCCTCGTGTATGTTGCTGGCAGGGTTGCTTATTTTGACTCAGTGTGTGTTATTTCAGCTGGCAGAAAATTTTTTATCGGCTGCGGTGATGACTTTTATTATACACAGCTTGTTTTTAGTTGCCAGTGGTGGAGTGGTGCCAATAGAGCTTATGGGTGAAACCATGAAAGTAGCGTCGATGTTTTCGCCGTATAGATATTTTATGGACTTGTTTACGACAGGGCTGAGATATGATACCACAGCATGGTTGTATATTGGGTGCTTGGGTGCGGGGATTATATTGTTTTGTGTTACTTTTAATATGAACAAAAAAAGTATTGGAGATGCCGGTGAATACTTTTAAAATGTTTTTTTTAGTGTTCTTTAAAAGATGTATAAAAAATAAAGCGTTTATCGTGTGCCTGTTGTCTTTGCCGATAGTGGTGGGATGGATGGTGTATACTGCTGCGTCACAAGAGCAGTCGGGCATAACGGTGGGGCTTTATTTTGAATCACATTTTGCCGAAGTGGAAAATATAGTCCAAAATTTGAAGCAAAACAAAGCGTATACATTTATTGTGCAAGACAGTAAAGAAACTTTACAAGAAAAAGTTGCAAGCGAAGAGTTGACGGTAGGTTATATTTTTGCGGAAGATTTCGAAGAAAAGCTAAAGAGTTCAAATTTTAACAGCCTGATAGAAGTGGTGAAATACCCTAACAATTTATACTATAGGTTTGTAAACGAAAGCGTGACGAATGAAGTTTTGTCTATAGCATCCCCATATATAGCTCAAAACTATTTGGAAAAACAAGGACACCGGCCTGATATAGACATGATAAACGAAAGTATGTTTACATATAAGGAAGACGAAAATGCTTTTGGCATAGTTGTGGAAGGCATGGATGCACAAAATATGCCTAAAAATGATAATTCACATGTGATAAGTTTAACACGTGGGGTAATTGCTCTATATCTATTGGTGATTTCATGGATGGGTAGCTTGTGGGTGGATGAAAAAAACACGTTGTTTGTCCCGCACATAGGCAAAACCAGACTGGCGGCGTATATATTGAGTCCTATATATGTGATGGCAAGTGTGGCGGCGGTAGTTTCTTTGTTGCTGGTAAAATATGGGCTGGGCATAGCTTATGTTTCAATGCTGCAAGAAATTTTTCTGCTTTTGTATTATCAGGCCATGTTGTTTATAACTACTATGCTGATATCATATATCCTAAAAAAAGAGGTGAGGATAGTTATATTGCCGTTTTTAGTGTTGTTTGTGGCGCTGAGTCATCCGATATTGATTGATATGCGTGCTTTTATGCCTATACTTTCATATATTTTGCCTATTTTCCCAAGCTACCACTACATGCAGTTTTCTTTTTGGTTGCCTATTATAGGCGTAATGTATACTATGTTATTAGTTTTCATAAGTAGAGAAAAATTTGCAAACAGAAATAGGATTTTTTCTTAATTTTGTCTGTGCTAGCTTATACTTTTTTTGAATGTACTGTCGAAAAACCGAGTTTTATATTTATTGCAAATAAATGTGAAAAGTGGTATGGTTAGTACAATATTTGTTGTGTGAAAGGAAGATAAGTAACGGAAATGAATCAAAAGTTAAAACGTGTTCTTATCAATTTGGCTATCACGGTGGTAGCAGGTCTGGTTTATTTTTACTTTATGTTGCCGGCCATCAATTTACAAGATCCGGCACTTTATCAGTTTGCATTTTTCTTGGCGGCTGTATATTGTGTTCTTACGATGTTTTCGTTTGGTGCATATCGTGCCCAAACTGCAGTAGAGCTTATTGCTGATTTGAAAAAATATTGCAAAATACCGGTGATTATATGCCTTTCACTGGCAGCTATATACTTTGTGGGCCAGCTGATATCGTCGCCTATTTTCCGTGCGGCCAGCTACCACGATTTGCTTGATGTGCAGCAAGGCGACTTTGCAACCGATGTGGCCGAGGCATCGTTTGACAGCATACCTATGCTGGACGAGGCTTCCGCAGCACGTTTGGGCGACCGCAAAATGGGTGAGCTATCCGATCTTGTCAGCCAGTTTGAGGTGTCGAATGCGTACAACCAAATCAACTACCAAGAGCGTCCTGTGAGGGTGACGTACCTTACATATGGTGACTTTTTCAAGTGGTTCAACAACCAAAGTGATGGCCTGCCTGCATACATCATGGTGGATATGGTTACGCAAGAGGCAGAAGTTGTGCGTTTATCAGACCTTGGCTACAGCGGCATGAAATATTCTCCTTCAGAGATTTTTAATCGTAAGCTTGACAGGCATTTAAGGTTCCAATATCCTACATTTATTTTTGATACCCCGACACTTGAGATTGATGACGAAGGTGTGCCGTGGTGGGTTTGCCCGAAAGTGGAAAAAACCATAGGGCTTTTCGGTGGCACAGACATAAATGGTGCTGTTTTAATGAATGCTCTCACCGGTGAAAGTACATATTATCAAGAAATTCCCAACTGGGTGGACAGAGTATACAGCGCAGATCTTATTATGTCACAGTATGATTTTTATGGCACATATATAAATGGATTCTTTAACTCTATCATAGGCCAAAGAGACGTGACCGTTACCACCAGCGGATACAACTATATAGCCCTTGACGACGATGTGTATGTGTATACCGGCGTTACCAGCGTGGGCCAAGACGAGTCGAATCTAGGCTTTTTGCTGTCAAATCAGCGCACCAAAGAAACAACGTATTATGCAGCACCGGGCGCTATTGAAACCTCGGCACAGTTATCTGCGCAGGGTGTGGTGCAGGATCTTGGATATACCGCAACCTTCCCGCTACTTCTGAATGTGGCAGGCGAGCCGACATATTTTATGTCGCTGAAAGATGCCTCGCAACTGGTGAAGCAGTATGCCATGGTTAATGTGCAGCAGTATCAAATTGTGGCGACGGGTACCACCGTGGCAGAGTGTGAAGAAAACTACTTAGAGCTGCTACAAAACCAGGGAATACAGCAAGAAGATAGCACAGAAAAAACTGAGATTAGCGGCACAGTGCAAGAAGTGCGGAGTGCAGTTTTGGATGGCACTACACGGGTGTATATCAAGCTAAGCGGCAAGGATTACTACTATGTTGTGTCGGTGGCAGACAGCGAAATAGCCGCTGTTTTGAACGAAGGCGACAAAATCACGTTGCAAACAGCTACAGACGAAGGCGACCTGCGAATGGCATACGATGTGGAAAAAACCAGTTGATGTGCATTTTTTAAAAACATGAATAAATACACCACCTTGTAAATCAGACAAAGATTTTGCAAGGTGGTTATTTTTTAATATGGGTACTTTGATACTTTTGCGGAATGTGTTAGTATGCTATAATATAAAACATAAAAACAGTGTAAAAGGGGGATAAGATGAACGAACATATGAATTTTATGCATCAGAAATGGCTAGAGCGCACAGGCGCAAATCTAACAAAAAATGGCATGGAAACTTTTGTGGTAGACAGTGCAAAAGATGTGGTGCCACTGGTGGAAAGCCTGGTAAAAGATGGTGCAACAGTATCATTCGGAGGAAGTGTGTCCCTTGATGAAACAGGTGTGCTTGACCATTTGCGCAGTGGACGATACACATGTCTTGACAGAGATGCGCCAGGTGTTGATAGGGACGAAGTGCTTCGTCAGACTTTTTTTGCCGACGCGTATTTCACCTCTGCCAACGCCATAACACAGAATGGTGAAATATACCAAGTGGATGGCAATGGAAACCGTGTAGCGGCTATGGCGTTTGGTCCAAAACAAGTGATAGTGGTGGCAGGGCGCAACAAGATAGTTGCCGATATTCCTGCGGCGAAGCTTAGGGTAGCGCAGGTGGCAGCACCGCCAAATGGTCGAAGACTGAATTTGGATACGCCGTGTGCTATTACAGGTGTGTGCTCAGACTGCCGCTCGAAACAAAGAATGTGTAGCATAGAAACTATCACAAAGCGGCAACGTGACCCAAATCGCCTAAAGGTTATTTTGGTGAATGAAGAATTAGGGTATTAATTCGATATGTTAGTATATTTTAAAGAAAGTATACAATGAGTTTAAAGTAAGGTAAATAAAAACTACCCATGCTTGCTGTTTTATAGCAAATAAAGGGTAGTTTTTGTTTTGATAAAATTTGTTACAGTTTTGCAAGTGGCTGGTTGCGACGGTGCAAAAGATAGCTTTCAAGGATTATAGCTGCTGCTACAGAATCAAGCTCCTCTTTGCGCTTTTTGCCGTATACACCGGCTTCGGACAGCATATTTTCGGCGCTTTTTGTGGTGCTGCGCTCGTCCCAATATACTAAAGGCATGCCAATGATTTTTTCTAAGATGCCACCCAGCTTGCGGGTTTTTTGGGCACGTTTTCCTTCGGTGCCATCCATGTTCAGGGGCAAACCCAGTACCACCATGCCGACATCGAACTCACGGCTTGCGTATATTATCTGCTCGGCCACCTTGGCCATACTGCGCTCGGTTATCATGCCTACCGGACTTGCTAAAGTTTCGGTGCGGTCACACACGGCCAGCCCTGTGCGGGCATCGCCGTAATCTACTGCCATAATTTTCATCTATAGCTCCTAATTATTATTCTTTTGTGTCATCGTCGGTGGATTTTTTGGTGCCCAGCGGCTTCATGGTGGGGAATAAAAGCACGTCGCGGATAGAAGTTTCGCCGCATAGTAGCATAACGAAGCGGTCGATGCCAATGCCTATACCACCTGTGGGAGGCATACCGTATTCAAGCGCAGTAAGAAAATCCTCGTCTATGCCGGCCGCCTCGTCATCGCCTTGGTTTTTAAGGTATTCCTGATACTCAAAGCGAGAACGCTGGTCTATGGGGTCGTTAAGCTCGGTGAAAGCGTTGGCATACTCGTTTCCTGCAATAAACAGCTCGAAACGAAGGGTATATCCCGGGTTTTCGGGATCTTTTTTCGCAAGCGGAGAAATTTCTACAGGATGACCACTGACAAACGTTGGCTGAATCAGTTTGTCTTCGCAATATTCTTCATAGAAAAGGTTTAGTATATCGCCTTTTTTATGGTGGGGCTCATACTCGATATTCCGTTCGTCTGCCAGTTTTTTGGCGGCGGCATCGTCGGCCACGTCGTCAAAATCTACGCCGGAGTGAATCTTCACCAGCTCGCGCATAGTGAACCTATCGAAGGGTTTTTCAAGGTCTATCATCACATCGCCAAATTGCACCTTGGCATCGCCACCCAGCACTTTTCGGCCTACTGTGCGCATCATGTCTTCGCACAAGTCCATCATGCCGTTGTAGTCAGTGTATGCCTGATACAGCTCAACCATGGTGAACTCGGGGTTATGGCTTTTATCCATGCCTTCGTTGCGGAAGTTGCGGCCTATCTCATACACACGGTCAAACCCGCCAACTATAAGGCGTTTTAGGTAAAGCTCCAGCGAAATGCGCAAATGCATTTCAAGGTTTAGTGTGTTGTGGTGGGTGTCAAACGGTCTTGCCGAAGCACCGCCTGCCTGCACTTGTAAGATAGGTGTTTCCACTTCCATAAAACCGCGATCATCAAAATATCTGCGCATTTCGCTGATGATGGCGCTGCGCGTGCGAAAAGTTTTTTTCACGTCGGGGTTTACAATGAGATCAAGATAACGCTGACGATAACGCATCTCTTGGTCACGCAAACCGTGCCATTTTTCAGGAAGCGGAAGTAAACTTTTACTTAGCAAAACCACAGTTTCGGCTTTTATGGAGATTTCGCCCATTTTTGTGCGGAATACCTCGCCTTTTACGCCGATGATATCGCCGATATCAAAACGCTTAAAGTCTTTGTAGGCGTCCTCGCCAATGCCGTCACGGCGCACATACAGCTGGATATTTCCTGTGGTATCACGCAAATCGGCAAAGCTGGCCTTGCCCATCACACGCTTTGACATCATGCGGCCCGCCATGCACACTATGCGGCCTGTGTTTTCCTCGGCGGCAATATCGGCGTACTCGTCTTTAATATCAGCGGCAAAAGCATCTTGAGGCCATGTGTTTTGCTCATATGGGTTTTTGCCGGCATCTTGTAGTTCTTTTAGTTTATCGCGGCGCACCGCCACTTGTTCTTGATATTCTTTTTCTTGTGCTTTTAAATCCTCTATGGTAGCAGATTCGTTATCTTGTATATTTGTTTGATCTTTGTTCATGTTATCCTCCCGATAATTGTGCAATATTTCTTTTTACAGTATAGCATATCCGCCAGCCTAGCGCAAAAATAAACGTCGTATTCGCCATATTACAAACCTTACCGTGCCCACAATCAAACTGCCTTGTATCCATAAATAGTTTGGGATGTTGCTAAAACGAAACGGCGGTTTTTGAATTTTACCCAGCAGTGAAAATGCTTCTTTCATTCCTTTTCGCCATGGTTTTCCAAACCCACGCAGGTGAAACACAAAAGTTTTAAATAAATATCCTACCAGTAAAAATGGAAAATTAAGTAAAAGCATTAAAATTGGCATGTTTTTATATGGTAAAAGCAAACTATTTCGGCCGCTTTGGATACTTTTAAAGTCATTATACCTTGCGCCGGCCGCGCCACCAAACGTTGCGCCACCAATGTGCGTACACACGGCAGAGGGGCAAAGAATGTTTTTGTATCCGCTGATGTTTGCGCGCCAGCCGATGTCTACATCTTCAAGGTATGCAAAAAAATGTTCTTCAAACAGGCCGATTTCACAGAGGATGCTTTTACGGTACATTGCCGCGCCACCACAAGCAGAAAAAACGCGTGCAGTGTCTTTGTATTTTTCAGCGGACAGTGAATTTCCACGCTGGAATGCCCACCCAAACAACGTGACAAAATCGCCGGCGTCGTCCACCTTGCCGGCGTGGTTGTGGCTTAGCATCAGTGCCTGAGCCGAAAAAATGCGCTCATCAGATTGCATGGTGTGCAAAAGCTGCCCTAGCATATCAGGCTTTGCAAAAGCGTCGTTGTTAAATAAAAGCACATATGGCGCCTTTGCCATTTGAATACCCACATTTACAGCGGCAGAAAACCCGGTGTTTGTTTTGTTTTCTACCAAGGTGAAGTTTTCATTTTTGGCATAGCTACGTGCAGCCTCAAGGCTTTCGTCGGTGGAGGCGTTGTCCACCACAATGATTTCAAAGTCTTTGAATGTTTGAGCATAAAGGCTTTCAATACATCCCGAAAGCCAGCCGGCTCCGTTTAAATTTGGCAAAACAATGCTTACTTGCAGGCGACATCCCTCTTTTCAGAAAATTGTGTGTATATTGTACCTTTTTTATAGTGGTTGTGCAAGACGGGCAAAACTGGTAGAATGTATATGTCATAGTGGTGTATTATGCCCACATGGATTATATAAGTGTCGTAAAGGAGCCGAGAATGAGCCTATTTCGTGGCGTGAAGATGTTTTTGCTGGACATGGACGGAACATTTTATCTAGGGGATGAACTGCTTCCAGGAGCAAAAGAATTTTTGTCTGTCTGCAAAGAAAAAAATATCAGATACATGTTTTTGACAAACAACTCTTCCAAAAGCGCAAAAGAATATATAAAAAAGCTAAGCAAATGGGATATTTTTCCAAACGAAGAGGATATGTTCACCTCGGGCGATGCAAGCTTGATGTATATGCAAGAGAATTTTTGCGAAAAAGATATACTTGTGATAGGCACAGAAAGCTTGCATGAACAGTTTCGCAAAGAAGGATATGCGACAAACGCAAAAAATCCTGAAGCAGTGGTACTGGGATTTGACACAGATATAAACTATCAAAAGCTTACAAGGCTATGTGATGCAGTACGCAGTGGGGTACCTTATATAGCTACCCATCCTGACTTTAACTGTCCTGTACCCGGCGGTATGATACCGGACGTCGGTGGGATTATTGCGATGGTGAATGCGTGTGTCGGCCGTATGCCAAACACTATAGTGGGAAAGCCAAACGCATATATTGCAAAGGCGGCGGCGAAAAAAGC
>CAYJIC010000017.1:0-25006 GCA_964370155.1 uncultured Oscillospiraceae bacterium | reverse complement strand
TTTGGCAATGTATCCAGCTCAAAAATGCTTTCGTTTGTGTAATATTTTACTTTATCAAGGCCTTTTATAGGCGGTATAAACGCTGTCGAACCTGTGGCAATCACTATTTTTTTAGCAGTGTATATGGTTCCGTTCACATCTATTGTGTGAGCCTCTACCAGCTTGCCAAATCCCATCACCACCGTAACACCCAGTGACTCGAAACGTTCTTTCGAGTCGTGAGGTTCTATCTCCGCGATGACATCAGACACCCTTTTCATAATGTCCTGCATGGATACATCAAAACTCACATTATGTATGCCATATTCTGTAGCTGTTTTCATTTTATGTGCTAAATGCGCCGATTTCAAAAAAGTCTTACTGGGAACACAGCCGTAGTTCAGGCAATCTCCGCCCATCTTTCGGTTTTCCACCAAAAGCGCACGTGCACCCATACCTGCCGCCGCCGAAGCTACTACCAGTCCACCACTGCCTGCACCAATCACAGCAATATCATATTGAAAAGTATCTTTTCCCATATTATCCCACCTTTTTTGTATGATTATAGCTTATTAATAAAACAAAGGAGCGTGCACCCATCAGCATTGCTCCTTTGTTCATTTCTTTACCTACGCGCAAAAACAACACCTTGCCACACATTCCAATTTGTGGCAAAATTCACTGTGGAAAAATACCCGCTAAGTTTCACTTTACGCATAAAATCCTCACAACACTTGTCCTGTAGCATTTTCACATATATGGTTTAGATAGTAATCAATTCATAGTCAGTGGTGCCAAGCCCTATTTTTTCGCCGTGATCCATCAGCGCTCTCCAGCGAGCATGCGGATGTACATCGGTGATATGGTCTCCGTGAACATGCTCCACCTCGGCAAGCTCCGAGTTCGCCATAATTGGTGCATTATTTACTGCCTCGGTACACGCAGCGTCAAGCGCTACAGGGTCAAAAGAAGCAAACATGCCGATATCGGGAACAAGAGCCACGTCGTTGCCACCGTGACAATCGCAACGCGGCGACACTTGATTCACAATGCAAATATGGAAATGCGGACGCTTATCCACCACCGCTTTTGTATATTCCACAATTTTATAGTTTAGCATTTCGATAGCTGTTCCGCTGGCGTTGGAAATAGCGGCAAAATTACAAATACCGATGCATCGTCCACACCCTACACATTTATCTTCTACGATTTCAGCTTTGCCACTGTCGTCATATGCAAACGCATCCTGACCACAGTGGCTCTTACATAGCCCGCAAGCCTTACATTTATTTGGATTCACTGTGGGTTTACCGTCGTGATGCATTTGCATTTTACCGGCCCTGCTGCCGCAGCCCATACCAATGTTTTTCAAGACACCACCCACGCCTACTTCCTCGTGAACTTTGTAATGTGTCAAAGAAACAAAAACATCTGCATCCATCACGGTAGCTCCTATACGGGCAGTTTTGCAATATTCGCCGCCTTCTATCGGCACCTCAACATCATTTGTGCCTTTCAGGCCATCACCAATAAGCACGTGACATCCGGTTGAAAATGGGGTGTATCCATTTTCATAAGCAGACGTAATATGCTCAATGGCGTCTTTACGACGGCCCACGTACAGCGTATTGCAGTCAGTTAAAAATGGTGTTCCGCCACATTCCTTAATGCGATCTGCCACAACTTTCGAAAAATTGTGACGTAAATAGGCCATGTTTCCCGGCTCGCCAAAATGAACTTTTATAGCGGCAAACTTATTTTCGAAATCTATTTCCTCTATGCCTGCTTTTCTGATAAGCTTATCCAGCTTATGTAGCAAGCTAGTCCCTACAGGACATCTCATATCGGTAAAATACACTTTTGCTTTTTCCATTTTACACCTCTTTTTATTTATTTGGATTTATCTCTGAAATCGTTTAGCGGCTATTTCCCCCGGCAAACATATATTTCAGTAACTCCAGCCATGTTTTAAATCCCTACATCTTTATAATAAAATACACTCTTTTTGGCTCTCTTGTCAAAAATATTAGTGAATTAAAATCACCATGTCATCAGTTTTGTATCAGGAAAATAGTGAGTCAAAATATCTGTATATTCCCATCCGTTTTGAGCATATCCTTCCGCGCCTACCAAGCTCATCCCACACCCAAAACCTTGTCCATAACAAATAAACACAAACTCTTCGCCGCTATAATCCACTTCAAACGCTAAAGATGGCAAAACAGGTTGTTCGTCCTCTGTGAGGATTTCTTGCCAAAACATCATACCGCTGACAGTTTCTTCGCCGATATCCAATTCTTTCACATACCCACCATCATCTTTTACTATCTCGCTGAGCCATACTTCAGGCTCATCTATCATCAAAAGATCTACCCCCAGCACTTCATCCACTCTTTGCGCCAAAACCTGTGCGTCCACCGATACAATCTCTCTCCATTCGCTTTGGCCCTGCTCGTGCGGCGAAGGCACAGTGGTCAAATATGTTCTTTCCTCACCAAACACCGTATCTGAAGTAGATGTGGCCTGCGCCGCCATGGAAAACCATGGTGTAAATGCAGGGTTTTCTTCATCTTCGCTTATAATTACATCCGTCACTTCACGCACAGCCTCTAGCACCCTGTCGTTAGGCTGAGCTCCAACCACGGCAGGTGCTTCGTTCCCTGCGCCTTGCTGGTTTAATATCCAGCTGTGTGCCGCCACTGCTACAGATTGTATAGTAGCAATATCCGCCGCACCAACCTCAAACTGGCATATTTTTGCCAGCACAAGCTCTGTTGTAAGAGTGGTTAGTTCACCGTTCATTCTCACTGTTAGGTAATCAGGATCCGGTTTTTGCGGCAGCAAATCAGGTAGTGGGCTCAGTTGCGAAGAAGACGGTGCCACACTTTCGGCTTCCTGATCTTCAGTTTCTTCTTGCGCAGATTCATCAACAATCACGCTGGACAACAACTGGACCTCTGTTTCACTTTGCACATTTTGGCTAACGCCCAATAGCTCTGCTGTGGCGACAGAGCTACTTTGCACATCTTCTTCGCTTATATCCTCTTCTACCGGCGGGGCTGCAACCGGTAACTCCAGCAATTCTTCCGAAAACAATAGTGGAGCTGCGTCTTCCTGCGGCATACCTGCCTCTAACTGTAAATAGCTGTTTGTGGTGTCTGCCATCAGATATTCGCGCATATTATCTTCATACAAGTTTTGTATATTTGGTTTTAGTTCACTGTTCTCTTTATACCAGCTATCCGGCATCAACACGTCACCACCGGCAGGCACTTTTTCACTTTCTTTGGGCAGCTCTGTAGAGCGCACCAATCGGCCACATACATACATTTTCCGCTCTTCGTTTTCTGCATCTTGCACCGCCAAAGTCATATAACTGTCTTCTTGCGTTGCATCCATATCCATATCATACAAGTTTCTCATCTTCATGCCCATGATAAACTCTAAAAATTCATTGTAATCATCAAACGTAGTTTTTTCCGGATAAAAATCTGCATTCTCATCGTCAGCCATGTATACCCCTATTATGTTGTACACATATTCTTTTTCATCTGTATAAAATGTAAATGTAGAAAATGTGGCACTGCCGTCGTTGTACTGATAATCTACTATCGGCAAAAGCGCCTCTTGTCCCAAAATAAGCGTATTCGACGACACAGCATCCAAAGACACGTCCGAAGCCATGACAGGGTATCCTCTTACACCTGCTTCGTTCAATGATTCTTCTAAATCATTTTGCGTGCCTTGGAATGTTTGCGCCACCAGTGTTTCCACTAATTGTCCCGCAATTGCAACAAACCCAGCCATAGCTGGGTTTTCTGCTTTTGCATTTGCCACCAGTTCAAAAGCTGCCTGAGTATATTCTCTTGTTCCATATTGCAAGCCTTGCGATTTTAAGGAAACTGAAGTATCCGTCGTTGGTGCAGACGGTTGATTATTACTCGATGAATAAATACCTATAATCAAAGCCATTAATATTATCACCGCACCCAATATTGCCAGCGCTGTGTTTAAAATCATGCGGTTTCGTGAGCGTGGAGCACCGTCCCTTTCAAAATCAGCCAACTGATTTTTTGTAAACTGACGGGTATTCGGCACAGGTAGCCCCAGCACCATCCTACGCATCATATCAAGCGCATGCAGGCATGAAATTTCTCTCACATAATCTCGACTACGAGCCGGAACATTAAGCTTTCTGATGTATACATCCTTATCATAGGACACAGCTATATACACTAGACCCACCGGTTTTTGCGGTGTTCCACCACCCGGTCCTGCAATTCCTGTGATTCCTATGCCAAAGTCCGATCCACCTTTTTTTGCCACGCCAAAAGCCATTTCTGCCGCCACTTGGCTTGAAACGGCGCCGTATTTTCGCAAAGTTTCATTTCTGACGCCCACCATGTCATGTTTTGCCATGTTGGCATATGTAATAGCGCCATACCCATAAACAGCAGATGAGCCCGGCACAGCAGTGATTCTTTCGCCTAAAAGTCCGCCTGTACAGCTTTCGGCTGTCGCCACAGTATACTCACCGTGGATAAGTGCGTTCACCGTAGCCGTAGCCATGTCATCCTCGCCGGTAGCGTAAATCAAATCACCAAGCGCCTTGTAAAACAGCACTGCATATTCATCGCACATCACCTCGGCTTGCTCTGCGGTATCTGCCCTTGCAGTGATTCGAACATGCACTTCTCCGGTTTTGGCATACAGTGCCGCCGTGGGATTTTCGCCTTCTAAAAGCGATGCTATTTTATCTTCAAGCGCACTCTCACCTATGCCAAAACAGCGCAGTGTCACCGAGCGTATTGCGGCGTCCTGCATGGCTTCCAGCATAGGCACCACTTGTTCTAAAAACATAGGTTGCATCTCTCTTGGCGGGCCGGGTAGCAAAAACGCATATTTATTATTACGCCTGAAAAAAGCACCCGGGGCAGTTCCCTCACCGTTGACAATTTTACGGCCAAGTTTTGGTACCAGTGCTTGCTTTTTATTGTTTTCGGTCATTTCGACGCCACGACTTTTGAAGAACTGCTCCAATTTTACCAGCTCGTCAATATCCATCACCAGTAAATCTTCAAACACCTCGGCTACAATTTCTTTTGTGATATCATCTGCCGTAGGGCCCAGACCACCACTGAAAATCAACACATCACTGCGCAGTTTGGCCGCTTGTACTAGCTCACGCAAGCGACGAGAATTATCTCCTACCGTTGTTTGATAAAACACATTGTAACCTAAAGCCGCCAAATGCTGAGACAAAAATCTAGCATTTGTATTAAGAATATCACCAAGCAACAGCTCTGTTCCCACCGAAATAATCTCTGCGCGCATTTCAGGCCCCCTCTTAAATCGGTTCTAAATCACCTATATCAAATCACTCTGCAGCCGTCCTTAAGCTAAACGTCGCCGCCTGTGCCGCCTCGGCTTCCAGCTGTAGTAGCTCCGGCATTCTACTTTCAAGATATTCCACGTCCACAAGTTTCGGCTTTGTTTTTGGATGTGGCGGCGTAAATATGGTGCAGCAATCTTCATACGGTAAAATACTGGTTTCAAATGTGCCGATATGTCTTGCTATCGCTGTGATTTCATTTTTATCCATGCCTATGCACGGGCGTAATATCGGCATACTTTGCGCGGCGTCAGTGCATGCCAGTGCTTGCAATGTTTGGCTTGCCACCTGTGCCAGGCTCTCGCCCGTCACCATAGCCTCGCACCCTTCTTTTCTTGCAATCACCTCGGCTATACGAAGCATACTGCGGCGCATCAGGACAGTGAAATATTCCTGCTTATGTAAATTATCCCGTAAATATTCCTGTGTTTTAGTATATGGGACATAATAATACGGCAGCGGTCCACACCAAGACACCAATAAATCGGCCAAATCCTCCACCTTTGCCGCAGCACGTGGCGAGGTATATGGCGGACTGGCAAAGTGGATGCCCACAAGGCCAAGGCCACGCTTTGCCATTTGCCATGCCGCCACCGGGCTGTCTATTCCACCCGATAAAAGCAAGGCCGCTCTACCACTTGAAGGTACCGGCAATCCGCCTGCACCGGATATTTTACCTGCATGCACAAACGCCGAGTCTTCACGCACTTCTACCGTCACAACAATCTCGGGGTTTTTAACATCCACTTTTAAGTTTGAAAAACTCGAAAGCAAATATCCGCCCAGCTCTCTTGCTATTTCCATGCTATCCATGCCGAATGTCTTATCTGCACGCTTTGCCTTCACTTTAAATGTTGTCACAGCTTGTAGTTGCTGGCTAAGATATTCTTTCGCCATTTTGCATATGGCCGAAAACTCTTTGTCGCACACAGCCGCCCTTGTCAGTGCCGCAATACCAAATACTTTCGAAACACGTTCATACGTCTGACTTGCCGAGCTTATCGCCATATCATCAAGCGGTTTAATATATATCGTGCTTTGTGAAGCATGTATTTTAAATTTACCCAGGCCTTCTGTTCTGCGGCGCAGTGTTTTAAGTAATGTATTCTCAAACGTCTTACGATTCAGGCCTTTCAGCGCCATCTCACCCATTGTGGCTAATATAATCTCTTGCATTATTTTCTCCTTAGTACTTTTTCAGCCTTTGCATCGTGCAAGGTGCACTATGGCTGCCTTTAATCCCTCTAAAAAAGCCACCACATCTTCTTCTTTATTTTCAGCGCTGAAACTAACACGCAGCGCCGCATCCATAACCGACGGTTTAACGCCCATTGCCGACAATGTGTGGCTACCCTTACCTCCGGCACACGCCGAGCCACTTGAAACATACACATCGTGGTTTTCGTTCAGATAGTTCAGCATCACCTGACTGCGCAGGCCTCTGGGTGCCGAAAACATCGTAATACCGGCATATCCGTCTTTCGGTGAATGCATGGTGATGTCGGGTATGTTTGAAAGACCCTCATTTAGCATACTGCGTAGATATGATATATGAGCCTTTGTTTTTTCGCTTTGCTCTAAAAACAGCTCCACCGCTTTGCCTAAAGCCACTATGCCCACCGTGTTTTGGGTGCCGGGGCGAATTCCACTTTCTTGCGAACCTCCACCGCATGGTGCATGCCAGTGTGCCGATTTACCACCGCGTAAATATAACGCACCCACGCCTTTTAACGCATGTATTTTATGCCCGCTTACAGCATAGCTGTCGATTTTTGTATCACGCAACACAAGCGGCAACTTGCAAAAACCTTGTATGCCGTCCACATGCACAAAACATCGTGAGTTTTTCTCTTTCACCCTGCGTGCCAAGTCCACCACGTCTATGACAGCGCCTGTTTCATTGTTCACTTGCATGGCCGTCACCAAAACAGTTTTCGGACCCACCGCATCTACCAGTGCCGAAACATCCACTGTGCCGTCTTCACTCGGATTTATAATGGTAAGCTCTGCGTTTTCATTTTCTTTCAACATCTCTAGCGTGTTAGAGACGCTGGAGTGCTCATATCCTGTGCTCACAATATGCCTCCCGACACCCATGCGAGCCTTTACCGCGCCTAAAATAGCCAAATAATTTGCCTCGGTGCCACCACTTGTGAACACCACTTCGTCTTTTTTGCAACCCATCGCTTTTGCAAGAGTTATTCTGGCATCCTCTATCGCCTTTTCGGCTTTCATGCCCATTGTATGCAAAGAAGATGGATTCCCCCATGTGGATTCCATCATCTCATTTGCAGCGTGTATCACCTCTGGCAAAACACACGTAGTGGCCGCGTTGTCAAGATAGTGCATACACGTGCTCCTTTTAATAGTTTTACTGATATCATCTTTTCTAAATTATACACCTTTTACAAAAAAACGGCAAGGTTTATACAACATTACACAAAAACCAACTGTACTAAAATCATGTACAATACTGTTCCGCCGGCAATTGCTATCAGTGAATTTTTCAGCGTTAAAAACAACGTCACCACCAACGCCACCGCCAATATTTCAGGCAAAGCATACGGACTGACAGCAATCGCCACATCTTTTAGGCAGTATACTATCAGCATGGTGGTAATGGCAAACGGAAGCACCTTGCCAAGATACACTATGTACCTAGGCGTGCTTTTCCCCGGCGGAAAAGCCAAAAACGGCAACGCACGAGTGCCTAAAGTTGTCAGCGCACAAACACCAATAATTATCAGCGCCTGCCACCACGGCATGCGTGCTACATCCATCACTGTTTCCATGCGTTTTCCTCCATTTTCTTGCTCAGTGGTTTTTTACATATCACAAACACCACCACAAGCACCGCCATGGCCGCTAAAATAAACCACTGTGGTCCAAAGAATATTCTACACATCAGCGACACAAAAAGGCCTATCAGCGCAGGAGATCGATTTTGCTTTTCTTTCCACTGCTCTAAGAAAATCACAATGAATAGCGCTGTCATAACAAAGTCTATACCATGTGTGTCGATGTTTACCGCACCACCCAATATTCCACCCAAGGTGCATCCTGTTATCCAGTACAGATGATCCAGCACCGAAATGGACAAGTAAAACTTTTTCTCGTCTACACCTTCTGGAGGTTTTGCCGCACATAATAACGCAAATGTTTCATCGGTCAATGCAAATATCATATAAAACTTCGATTTACCGTATTCTTTAAAGCGTTCTAAAAGTGGTATCCCATAAAACACATGCCTTGCGTTCACCATTAATGTCATTAAAAACGCACCGAACGGATCGAAGCCTGCCGCTAAAAGGCTGACAGCTACAAACTGCATGCTTCCAGCATACATCACAACACCCATCAGCATCGCCCATAAAAACCCAAAACCTTTACTACTTAAGAGTACACCAAACGCCATGCCCATAACAACATAGCCCGTAAGCACCGGTATAGTATGTGGAAAAGCCGCTTTTATGGCACTTTTACTTTTTTCTTTCGATTGAATCAATACTTTTTCTTCCTCTCAAAGCTTTTAAACATAGCAGAAGTTCCCTCGTCATCTTGCCAAGGGAACTTTTATTTTATGAAAATAATGTACTGCCTTATAATAAACTTATCCGCCCAGGTATGCTTTTTTAACTTCTTCGTTATGGGCAAGCTCTGCAGCATCTCCTTGCATAGCAACTTTTCCGGTTTCCAGCACATATGCTCTTGAAGCCACGTCCAGCGCCATACGAGCATTCTGCTCTACCAAAAGAACAGTAACACCGTTTTTGTTTATTTCGCGAATAGTTTTGAAAATTTCTTGTACCAGCAAAGGTGATAGTCCCATAGATGGCTCGTCCAAGAGCAGCATCTTCGGCTTCGCCATCAGCGCACGGCCCATGGCAAGCATTTGTTGCTCTCCGCCCGAAAGTGTGCCCGCCAGTTGCTTACGACGTTCTTGCAAGCGCGGCAAAATTTTCATAACATACTCGTAGTCTCTGCGAATACCCTCTGTATCGGTACGAGAATACGCACCCATTTCAAGGTTTTCTTTCACTGTCATACGAGAGAAAATACGGCGACCTTCCGGCACCTGGGCAAGACCCATGCCGGTTATTCTGTAAGGCTTTGCTGTAATCAAATTTTCACCACAAAACTCAATCGTTCCCTCTTTAGGTTTAACAAGACCTGACACCGCATGCAAAATCGTAGTTTTGCCGGCACCATTAGCACCTATCAATGTAACTATCTCGCCTTCGTTCACTTCAAACGATACCTTTTTAATGGCGTGGATGGCGCCGTAGTATACTTCAAGATCCTTTACTTCAAGCATCTTCTTCAACTGCGTCACCTCCTAAATAAGCTTCAATAACCCTTGGGTCGTTACGGATATCATCTGCCTCGCCCCGTGCAATAATCCGCCCATAATCAAGCACAAAAATATATTCACACAGCTCCATAACAAAGTTCATATCATGTTCAATAAGTAGCACAGATATGTCAAATTTATCACGTATCATGCGGATAGTTTCCAGCAACTCTTGTGTCTCGGTAGGATTCATGCCTGCGGCAGGCTCGTCCAAAAGCAGTACTTTAGGATTCGCCGCCAGCGCCCTTGCAATTTCCAGCTTGCGCTGCTGCCCATATGGCAAGTTCTTGGCATAATCGTGGGCATATTCATCAAGTCCCACCACCTGCAAAATCTCGTGAGCATGAATGGATGTTTCCCTCTCTTGGCGATTGTGCGACGGCAGACGCAACACGCCGGAAAACACACCATAGTTCATCTGGTTTGTCATGGCCACTTTCACGTTATCGATAACAGACAAGTCTTTAAACAAACGAATATTTTGAAATGTACGTGCTAGGCCCATCTGGCAACGCTGATATGTTTTATATTTCAGCATGCTCTTTTCGTTCAGGAAAATATCGCCTCTTGTAGGGGCATACACGCCGGTAAGCATGTTAAAAATGGTGGTTTTACCGGCACCATTCGGCCCGATAAGGCCTACAATTTGTCCTTTTTTGATGTAGAAATTAACCCCTTCTACCGCCTGCAATCCACCAAAATAAATGGATAAGTCTTCCACTTGTAACTCTATGGGTTTCATTTGTTCTTACCCCCTTTTGTGTCGGTGTTTTTTGTGCGGCGCATCGCCGGAATCAATTTCTCATACAAAGGAATAATCCTAAGCTCAGCACGACCCAAAATACCTTTTGGACGGAACAGCATCACAATGATAAGCACCACCGAATAAATCAGCATGCGATATTCAGAGAAACCACGAAGCACCTGTGGTAGCATAGTAAGCACCGTAGCGCTAAGCACCGAGCCCGTGATAGAGCCCATTCCACCAAATACCACCATCATCAAAATATCTACCGAACGTGTAAAGTCATATGTAGTAGGTGCCACCAGGCCCAGCTGGTGCGCCAAAAGTGCGCCGGCAATTCCTGCAAAAAACGCAGATATTGCAAACGTCATAAGTTTATAATATGTCGTATTTATGCCACTTGATTCTGCGGCTATTTCATCTTCACGAATGGAAAGCACCGCACGCCCATGACGAGATGTACCAAATGTATAGCTGAAGAAAATCACCGCTGCTACCATGATAAATATGTAGTTAAACATAGCGGCCGGCTCGTTGCGATTACTAAACGTAGGATATCCAAGATAGTTTCTGGCACCGTTCGTGAAATCGACTGCAAGAGCCAAGGTTTTTATTATCTCGCCAAAACCAAGCGTAATAATAGCCAAATAATCTCCACGCAGACGCAGAGCCGGAAGACCAATTAGAACACCTGCAAAAGCCGCCAAAATGCCGGCTGCCAAAAGACCGAAAGGCAACGACATAACAAGTGGCAAATCCAGGTTATTTGTCAGCATAGCCGACGCATATGCGCCTATCAGCATAAAACCTGCATGACCCAGCACCAGCTGACCCATTACACCCGTAACCAAGTTCAGGCTTACCGCTGCAATAATGTTTATTCCGATAAATTTCAAAATGTCCAGCGTTGCGGATGAAACCAAGCCTGCCGAGATCAAAATATTAACAACCACAAACGCTATTATCACTATTCCAAGTGTAATAAGGCTGGCCATTCCGCGTTGTTTTGTTTTTGATAATGTATTTTGCATTCTGCGCCCCCTTACACTTTTTCTTTAACGTTGCGACCCAAAAGACCACTGGGTTTTACCAGCAAAATCAAAATAAGAAGCCCAAACACCACTGCATCTGTCAGCGCAGAATTGCCGAATGCATTGTTGATGCCCTCGGCCATGCCCAGCACAAAGCCACCCAGCATAGCGCCCGGTATGCTTCCTATTCCACCAAACACCGCCGCCACGAATGCTTTCAAACCTAAAAGACTTCCCATAAATGGTGTGATTTGCTGATATGTGTTTGTATATAAAACACTTCCTGCGGCCGCAAGTGCCGAGCCCACAGCAAATGTAAATAATATAACTTGTTTTGTGTTTATACCCATCAACATCGCCGCACCGGCATCTTCACTGGTAGCCTGCATAGCTTTACCGATTTTAGTACGTCCCACTAAAATTTGTAACGCCAGCATCATCGCCAATGCCACACTTATATTAAGTAATGTGTTGGAAATATTTATATCTCCTATTGTAATCTCAGGAAGGGTAACCATTTTTGACATTGGCTTTGCGCCACTGCCGTAAATAATTTGGAACAAGTTTTGTAATAACAAAGACACGCCTATAGCTGTAATAAGCAGCGATATGCGCGGTGCACCCTGATCAAGCAACCGCTGATATGCCACTCGCTCTATAAGCATACCAATCAAAGCGCAACCTACCATCGAAATAACAATGGCTAGCGGTATTGGTATATATATGGATAATACACTGAACAAAATATAGCTGCCCACCATGATAATATCACCATGGGCAAAGTTTATCAGCTTCACTATGCCGTATACCATGCTGTAGCCGAGCGCCACCAATGCATAAATAGCACCCACGCCCAATCCATTCAGCACTTGCGTAATAAAATACATAACCTCAACACCCTTCTTTTGTTGTTCCCAAGCCAAAATTTCGCTTTCATATTAAAACGGAACTTTGGGCCGAGAACATTCCTTTTTCCTCGGCCTGTCCAAACAATACCCAAAAGAGGGCGAAATATTTCGCCCTCTTTTGGTGTCAAAATCCAAAAAATCTATTTTTTATTTCATGCTATGAGTGCCCAAAACTACTTCCATGCCATCTTGGAACTGAACGATGAAAGCATCACGCACAGGATCACGTCCGCCTTGGAAGGAGATAGCACCTGTCAAACCGTCAAATTCAAGGTTTGTAAGAGCTGCGTTTACAGCGTCATAGTCTACGCTGCCTGCATCTTCAATAGCATAAGCCAAGGCATATATAGACTCGTAGCCTAAAACAGCAAACATATTCTCTTCTTCACCATAAGCTTCTTGGTATGAATCCATAAAGCCTTGCAATGCCTCGCTGGGATTTTCTGAAGAATATTGGCTGCAATAGTAGTAACCTTCAAGTACTGAAGTGTTGTCGCCTACTTGGCCTAAAACGCCATCCCAGCCATCAGGACCCATGAATACAGACTCAATGCCCAAATCACGTGCCTGAGTAGTAATCAAAGCTGCATCGCTGTAGTAGCCGGAAGCCAAAATTACGTCGGGTTCGTCTTGTTTGATTTTTGTAAGTTGTGCGTTGTAGTCGGTGTTACCGGTGGGATAGCCCTCGCTAGCAACAATTTCAAGGCCAAGCTCTGCTGCTTTTTCTTCAAAAGCTGCGGCCACGCCAGCGGAATAGTCATCGCCTGTGTCATAAAGCACAGCTGCAGTTTCTGCTTCCAAAACATTAAAAGCATAGTCAGCTAGCAATGTACCTTGGAAAGGATCGGTGAAGCAAATACGGAAAATGTTTTCACCTGTTTCGGTAACAGCAGCGCCTGTAGCTGTCGGGGTAATCATAGGAATACCGTCTTGAGCAGCTTTTTGTGCCACAGCAATGGTAGGAGCAGTTGTAACGTCGCCCATCAAAGCTATCATGCCTTCGTCCATCAGTTGGTTATACGCTTGAACAGCTTCGGTGGGGTCACCTTTTTCGTCAAGCACATTGTAAACAAGCTCTTTGCCCAGAATACCGCCGTTGGCATTGATTTCAGCCACTGCAATTTCTGCACCTTGTTTTACACCGATGCCATAAAAAGATACATCGCCGGTAAGGGGTGCTAAACCACCAATCATAATGCTATCGCCTTCGATTGTAGCCTCGCCTTCAACAGCACTTTCAGCAGGTGCAGCAGATGCATCAGCCGGTGCAGTGGACTCTGCCGTTGTGCCGCCACAAGCAGCCAACACAAACACCAAGCTAAGCGCCATAATTAAACATAAAACTTTTTTCATGTTTGTCGATCCTCCTAATATAATTTATAAAAACTCCTTGTTAACGATAACCAATCTATACCTTTTCATACCTCAACTAACTACAAAAAGCCACAAATTGGATTACCATTAAATATGTATTATACAACTCTTAATTAAAATAAGCAATGCGCACAATAACCATGATTTCACACTTTAAACATGTTGTTTTTATGTCACACACACAAAATATTGAAAAAAGCAGAATATTTTTGCACTATTACAAATTTTCATCACTGTATTTGTGATTGTACACGAAATCTGTTCTTCACTCGCGTACAATTTTGGTTTTTTTCTCTTTTTTATCATATGTCTTATATTTCTTCTTTTCATTTTCACATACTTATGGTATAGTTTAATTGTAGTAAATAAACTGAAAGGAGATATTACACATGATAACAAAGAAAAAGTTCAGTTATATACATGAGTTGCAAGATATTCAACGCGAGGCTATCAAATGCTCCGAAGCCGTTGGTTTGCATTCTCTTGACAGTTCTATGATTATTGATGCGAAGAGCTATATCGGTATGTATGCACTGGATTTCAATCAACCTATTTTGGTGGTTAGCGAAAGCGAAGATTTCCATAAAGCAATTGCGTCCATTGGCGAAACTCTAGAATCTTAAAAGAATGAGCTTATCAAATGAAACACAAAAAAGGCCCTTTTTTAAAAAGTCGCATTTTGTCTAATATCGCCGTTGTATGCGTCGGTGTTCTATTTTTTGTGCTTCTAACCAACTTAAGCGTAGCTTTTGAAACTTTTTCATGGTTCTTCGCTATTATACGGCCTTTTATTATCGGCCTTGTTATTGCATATTTATTAAATATACCTTTGCGTTTTTTTGAAAAAACTATCTTTGCGAAGTTTTCAAAAAAGCGTTTTTTTTCTGTCCTGCTTACTTACATACTTGCTTTTATGGCTTTAGTTCTTTTAATCAGCTTGGTTCTTCCACAAATTCTTGACAGCGTTCAGCTGCTTGTGCAAAGTATACCCTCATATTTAGACGATCTCAACAATTTGGTCAGTTATCTGGGTGAACGCTACGAAATCGATTCTGAAGTAATCGATTCACTGTTTTTAAGCTACAACACTTTAATAATCGATATGCTTGATTATGTAGGTGATTTCACCAAGCTCGTCCCCGACTTGTTAGGCATTACGGTTCAGGTTGGCTCTGGTATTATCTCAGCACTAACTGCTTTCATCGCCTCAGTCTATATGCTGGTCGGAAAAGAAAAACTCCTGCGACAAGCCAAGCGTTTATTGTATGCATTTTCTCCGAAATCATACGCCGACGAAGCTATACGCATCGGGAAATTATCAAACAAAATCTTCTCTGGTTTTATCAGCGGCAAGCTTTTAGACTCTGCCATTATCGGTCTAATCTGCTTTTGCTTTGTGTCTGTGTGCAATTTCTTTTACCTCACTTTTGGCATCGAGTCCTTAAACATACCATATGGGCTTTTGATTTCCATCATTATTGGTGTCACAAACATCATCCCGTTTTTTGGGCCGTTTTTAGGCGCCATCCCATCTGTGATGATATTACTCATGGCAAATCCTTTGGGTGCTTTGTGGTTCACCATTTTTGTTATTGTATTGCAGCAGTTTGATGGCAATATCCTTGGCCCGAAAATTTTAGGCGATTCCACCGGTATACCACCCATTTGGGTTTTAATATCCATTATTGTAGGCGGTGGCATGTTCGGTTTTCCCGGCATGGTTTTAGGCGTCCCCACCACCGCCGTGCTATATACACTTATTGGCGATCTTTTAGCAAACAGACTTGAGAGCAGAGGACTTCCTGAATATCTTGAAGACGAAGAAAAAGAAGTTCAGTACATTGAAGTAATCCCGGCAAAAGATAACCCATCGCCAATTCCAAATGATCCGATTTCTTCACCAAAAGATGGGGAGGATATCACATGAACACTTCCTCTAAACGCTATATTTTTAATTTTGTCGTCTTTTCAATCGGATATATACTACTTGGTTTTTTACTACTTTTTGCTCCGGAAGAAAGTAAACGTATAATTTGCTACTTACTGGGCAGCGTTGCCATCCTTCTTGGCATTTTTCGCATCGTTTGGCACTTTAAAAAAGATGATGTCTCAAGAGCTTTTCACAACGATATACCTTTCGGTGTAGTGCTTTTAATTGCCGGCCTTTATCTTATCATGCGTCCCGATGCCCTTTGGGCATGGCTTCCGGTAATTTTAGGGTTCGCTGTTGTATTTGACTCCATTGTAAAACTTCAGCACGCCTTTGATTTACGTCGCATGAATTTTTCACATTGGTGGGGCATTTTTGCCTTAGCCATCGGCACCATGGTATTGGGAATTTTATTGATACTAGATATATTCGGTGCCAACATTCTTTTGTATTATTTCGGAATCGTGCTAGTGGTAGATGGTTTTATTAATATTGGCACCATTATCCTTGTTTATATACACGCAAAAAAGTCTGCACAGTCTTTAGAACTACCTGAAAAACCTGAAAGCAAAAATAACAGCGACATTGATTTATAAGTAATAACCATAATACAAAAAACCTCTCACACATCATCTTGTGTAAGAGGTTTTTGTTTTACGATTTTAAGTTAAAATTTCACAAATATCAGATAAACTCTCGGCATAGTATTTTGCCTCACCTGTGTTTTCGCCATGCACCAACACTGTGACAAATCCGGCATCATTCCCACCTTTTATGTCATCATTTCGATTGTCACCTATCATCCACGCCTCTTCTCCATCTTTCAGCACCTCTCGTGCATGTGCAAATATCTCCAAACGTGGCTTGTCGTATCCTATAAGCGCACTGGTAAACACGCCGTCAAAATACTTTAATATGTCCATTTCCCTAATCAAATTTTCAAGCTCAGGAAAATTATTGCTCAAAATATATTGTTTATATCCTTTGTTTTTTAAATCATTCAACGTATCTATGGCATCTTCATACAGATGATACCGTTTTGATTGAAGGCTTTTTGCACGCACCTTTGCCGCCATTTGCGTGCTTTCCACGTGTGAAAATCCGCAGTTTTGAAACATATTTGTGAATTTATCTTCACAAAACGCCCACCAGTCTTTTGGGTTCTTCAAATGGCTCGCATCTCTGTCTTCTATTTCGTACCACGGCAAGCAGGAAAGCGACAAATGTTTTTGCAACATCTCTTGTGAGAGAGGTTGTTTAGGCGCTACTTCGCTCGCTGCTTCACTCGCCACGTCAAACCATGTAATCTCGGGCGTCGTCAACGTCCCGTGAAAATCCCAAAACAACACCTGTTTTTTGCTTTCTTGTTGCATAGCATACCTCCCCTAATTTTAATCAGCTAACTTTTCGACCAAAACTTGTACTTCATTTTTATCGTATAAAGCAGACAGCACCATACACAATGCCCTTTTTGATAATCGTGGCGGCAAGTCCAGTTGACGTAAAAATTCTCTTCGCTTTTGTGCACTTTGCGGAGTGCCCGAAATCCCCCATTCATATAGGTCCGTCGGCGTGATTTGCATTTTTTCTTTATTCACTTCTTTAATATCGACATTTGCAGATTTCAGCGCCTTCAAAATCAATTGTGGAGACAATCCTTCTACACCCAGTGTCCCTTCTTTCGACGCTTCATCTTTCCGCTTTTCTTTGCCTTCTATCGCCGGGATATATGCATGTTTTATGATACATCCTTTTGCAATCTTTTCGATATAGTTCCGAATCTGAAACCCCGCTTTGTCAGAATCAGTCAATATCAAAAGGCCTCGTTTTTTTCCTAGGCGCTTTATCAGCTCTTTCTTTTCGGCATCGGCAAACACTGAAAATCCACCTGTGGTAACAATCAAACCTTCCACAAGGCTTTCCAGCGCCACAGCGTCATATTTGCCTTCCACTACAATTACTTCGTTTATGCGTAGTTTTTCCATTTCACTTACCCATTTGCATCAGTTGCGCCACAGCTGTTTGTAATAGTACACTTTTGTCTGCTAGTGCACTACTTTTCAGCTTCCTGTCAAGCTCTGAAAGCACTTTAATGCATTCACGCAAGCTTTCAGTGGTATACCTCTGTGCTGCTTCCGCCGATTTTTTAAGCCTATATTCGCTTTTATATCCAAAATCTCGCATCATATTTTGCCATGTTTGGCCGGCATTTTTAGCCACACGAACTCTATACATATCAATAAACGTGCCTGCCAGCGCACCCGCTATCATCACCGGCTCATATTTCAGCATCAGTAGTGCATTCAGCTTATCATACGCGGCTACCTTTCTACCGCTTGTAATTTGCGCAGCCAAGCTGAACGCGTCCGCCTGCACGTTATGCACGGCATATTTTTCCACCGTTTCTTTATCCACGGTTTTATATCCACAAAAAGCCGACAACTTGGCCACTTCGTTTTCAAGCAGAGATAAGTCCGATCCGGTGCGATCTAATAACGCTTCGGCCGCACCATGTCCAAAAACCACACCGTATTCCTCGGCGTTTTTTTTGATAAACAGCAATTGCTGATTATAATTAAGCGGTGAAATCTCAAGTGCAAACCCTACCTCTTTTGCGGCGCTAAATACCGCTTTTGCTTTTTTACTTTGTGCCGTTCTTTTGTCTTTGTGTAGCACCGTAATAAGTAAAACAGCATTTTCCAGCTCACTAAATAGCTCAATCAGCTCATCTATGTCTTTATCTTTCATGGACGAAATCACAATTTCTTTCAGTTCCACCGCACGTGGTGTGCCGAAAAATGAAATCACGCCTGCCGAGGCAATAACTTCGCTCATATCTATCGCAGGCCCGTCAAGCCGCGTAATGTCGGTTTCTTCTTTCAGCAGCGCCGCCCGCACTTTATCTGCATTCCTGCGAAGTAAATGCACATCTTGCGACGCAAAAAAATACACTTTGTTTGCAAATGGATCTTTCAGCGCACTTTGCAATGTTTCATGTGGCATAAGCCACCTCCTTGTACCGTACACTTTTTCCTTTTCTCAACCATATTATGGCATTCCCATCGCTATGCAAAATTTGCGCGTTTTCTCCAGCCCAACTGGGTACTGTGCCACCACAAAGCAATATATCGTATTCACCTTCAATTTGTCCTCTACCGCTAATCAGTACATCAAGCGGCGCAAAATAGGTAAGGTCCATGCTACCGGTATACATTCCCACTTTATACCCTTCCACATCCACACATGCCACCACACCAGACTCCTGTCTTTGCACCGTTATTGACACTTCATCATTGAAAGGGTAATACAGCATTCCGCTTAAAATATCTTCCTGTGCAAACACTATGTTTTGCAGATTCAAAACACTCTGATAACTAATATTTTCCGTAGTGCCTCTTAAATCTATCAACAACACACACTCTTCTATCCTGTTTTCTGATAACACTTGCGAAATATCGTTCAAAGAATAGTAATGGCGATATAGTACTACCGCTTTACCGTTTTGCATCACTACCAAAGAGCTATTGTTACCTGTTCCGGCCGCCACCATCTTTACCGTGTTGTAAGACAAAGCTACATGCACGCTTACTGAAAGTATAAGCACCGCCACCGATGCAAAAACTCCTGCCGCCACTTTACCAGCTTTAACACTCCAAAAAATCATCGCATATATCGCCAAAATCACCACTAGCGGATATAAACCTTGCATAACTATGTACGCGCCTTGATATTGTGCGCACCATGTGCCTACCAGCTCCAGCAACGAAAGCAATCCGCCACCGATTGGCGCCGCCAAAATCCCCGGGATGCCAAGTATCGGTATACTTTGCGGTATGGCCATGCAAAACCCACACAACACAATAATCGGTAGTAACGGCACAAACAAAACATTCATTGGTACGCTAAAGACCGACACGCCCATGCCGGCGTAAATTTGTACAGGTAATATTGTAAATGTGGCACATATCGGAACCATTGAAATCACAAATACATATCTCAAGCATTTCTTAGGCCATTTGGCGATAGTGTCCACCCATTTAAGCTGTTGCGTCTTGGCAATTTTTCCACCCACTAAAGCGCCTATTGTCGCCGAAAACGACAATAAAAGTCCCACATCTGTCGCGGCGTATGGATTTTGTAGCACCAATAACACCGCCGCAAATCCCATAGAAGTAAATGCATCCGACTTTCGTTTACTGAAATTTGATACCAGCATCATAACCCACATTATGCCACTGCGCACAATGGAAGGCGTCAGGCCCACAAACAACATAAAGACGCACACAAACACTATGGTGATCAGCGATATTATTCGCTTGTTATGTATCATTCGTCCAAGAACCATTTGTATCATGCTACATAAAAGCGACAAATGAAGCCCTGAAAGAACTAGCATGTGAGACAGCCCGGCTCTTCGGTAAACGTCTTTTGTTTCCCAAGATAAAAACCTTTCATCACCCACTGTCATTGCGGCCGCCACCGAAGAAAGCCGTTGTGGCAGATGGCTTTGGATGCTTTCAGTGGCAATATATTGTATTTTTCTCAAATTATCCAATAGCGTAGGCGAATATTCAATCACTTGAATTCCATCGGTGGCCTGCGCTTTCACAAAAAAACCGTTTGAATATTGATACACCGATTCTGAAGTAGTGGAAAAACTATCGAAGCTTAGCTTTACATCAACAATATATCCCACTTCTATCTGTGGCACATTTTCCACTTTCACTTTAAACGAATGTGGCATATCCTCTGATTTCAGTACTTTAAGCGTTGCATGAACAGTGTCTTCTCCATACCCCGGCTCTATCTCTGTCACCCTTGCTCTTACAACAGTTTCAGTGCCCGATAAAGCTTTAATTGGTGCTACCACCGCCGTGTCGTACACACCATGCACAATAAACGCCACCATCACTGCCACCGCTATAACTATCCCATATCCTTTGTGCTTTTTATAGTATAGCACAAATACAACAATTGCCGCCGCAATAATAGCGACGACAACCCAAAACAAACCTACTGATAGTCTACTTACTATCAGCATGGCTATCAATAAAGAAAATCCAAAAACCGCAAGCGGCCGTTTCATTAAATCAGAGGGAGCGGCGCTAGGAATATAATATCCTTACGCTGTGCAGCCTCGCCTTCGGCCAAAACAGCGGCACTACCTACAACTGTACCTGTGCTTTTTGCCACAATAGCTTCCATAGCCTGCAAAGAACCGCCTGTAGAGATAACATCATCCACAATCAAAACACGCTTACCGTTTAGATATTCAAGCTCCGGCTTGTCAATACAAAGAGTCTGCACCGCTTTTGTGGTAATGGACTGCACTTCTATCACCACCGGATGTTGCATATACAATTTTTTGCCTTTTCTTGCCGGGATATAGCGTTTTCCACTCTGACGGCTCATTTCATATGCCAACGGAATAGCCTTTGCCTCGGCAGTCACAATCACATCAAACTCGGGAGATTTTTTCAAAAGATGTTCTGCACATGCAATAGTCAGCTCCACATCACCAAACATGATAAACGCCGCAATAGACAAATCATCGTTTATCTTGCAAATCGGAAGCTCGCGGGTAAGTCCCGCCACTTCAAGTTTATACGTGTTTTCCATATATAACTCCTTTTCTGTTAGCCTTCTTATTATTTCATTATTTATATACATTTTAGCCCGGTGGCCAAGAAAGAGCACGTCCCGCAAGCACATGAAAATGCAAATGAGGCACGCTTTGTCCACCGTCTTTTCCAACATTTGTCACCACACGATATCCGTTTGTATATCCGTTTTTTCTGGAAAGCTCCGCCGCCGCTTTAAACACCGAGGCAAGCACACCACCTTCATCTTCTGTCAACACTGCGGCGCTTTCTATATGGTTCTTAGGTACAACAAGCACATGAAATGGTGCTTTTGGGTCTATGTCATTAAACGCAACCACATGTTCGTCTTCATACAAAAACTCTGTCCCTAGCTCTTTTTTAGCTATCTTACAAAAAAGACATTCTTGCATGGCACTTCCTCCTTTTCACAGACACTGGTACATATCTCAACTCATTTGTGATTTCACAATATCCGGCACTGCGGCCAAGGCTTCTTCTACTTTACTTGCATCTTTTATGCCCGCCATGGCAAAATCAGGCTTACCACCGCCATTGCCTCCGGCCATCATAGCGATTTCTTTAGCTAAAGCGCCTGCTTTCAATCCGCTTTTCACAGCTTGTTCACCACAACACACTGCCAGCTGCATCTTGCCGTCGCTCTCGCCAATCAAAGCACCCACGCCCATAGGCTCGTTGTTTTTGATGAGATCACACATCTTTCGCAAAGTGTCTGCAGACGATTTTTTCAAAAACGCCGTGAACACTTTAGTGCCGTTTATGTCTATAGGATTTTTAAACATATCCTCAGCCTGTGCGTTAGCGGCCTTGTCTTTCACGCTGCTAAGTTCTTTTTGAAGCTTTTTGTTTTCTTCCATCAAAGTAGACAATCTGCTTGGAAGCTCGGCAAGCGTGGATGATTTCACTGTTTTTGCCATCACCGATAGCATCATTTCTCGCTCGTCCAAAATACGTAACACGCCAAATCCCGTTGTGCTTTCAATACGACGCACACCTGCCGCCACACTGCTTTCACTGATGATTTTAAATGCACCTAGACGTCCTGTGTTGTCAACATGCGTGCCGCCACACAGCTCTGTGCTCCAGCCTCCGGCATCCACCACACGTACCACATCACCATACTTTTCGCCAAACAATGCCGTAGCACCCATTTCTTTTGCCTTTTCTATCGACATATTTTCGGCACACACAGCCATCGCCTGCATTATTTTTTCGTTGACTATATGCTCCACTTTTTTAATTTCTTTTGGGGTCATAGCAGAAAAATGAGTAAAGTCAAAGCGCATACGTTCTTCATCCACGTAGCTACCTGCCTGACGTACATGATCGCCCAATACTTCTGTAAGCGCTTTTTGTACTAGGTGAGCACTTGTGTGGTTGCGCATAATTGCCTCGCGGCGTTCTGTGTCCACCTCGGCACTCAACACCTGGCCTGTTTTCACTGTGCCCACTTGCAATGTACACACATGAACATACAAGTCACCGGTAGTTTTTTTCACGTCCTGTACAAGCAACAAGGTCTCATCGCTGCGCAGATATCCCGTGTCTGCCACCTGGCCGCCACCTTGCGCATAAAACGGAGTTTTATCCAAAACCACCAAAACTCCCATTTTTTCGCCTTCATCTTGCGACACAGCATCACACACTTCTTCTTCCCACGCAAGGCCCAGAACCTTTGCCTCTGATTTAAGTGTGTCATACCCTAAAAACTCGGTAGCGCTTATCTGCATAGAACCAAACACGTCTGATTCCCAGCCGGCAATTTCACGTGAAGCTCTGTCTTTTCTTGCTTTATCTCTTTGCTTTTTCAGCTCTTCCCTGAATGTTTCTTCATCCACTGTAAAGCCTGCCTCGGCGGCAATTTCTTTTGTCAAGTCCAGCGGAAAACCAAACGTGTCATGCAGCAAAAACGCATCCACACCACTTAAAGAGCCATCTATCATCTTCACTGCCGCTTTGTCCATCATCTCATTTAGGCGCATCATGCCAGCGTCGATGGTACGCATAAAGCGTTCTTCTTCGGCGGCAATAGTTTTTTTGATATAGGCTGCATTTTCACGCAGTTCAGGATATGCTGTCTCGTTTTGAGTGATAACAGTCTCGCACACTTCGGTCAAAAACATATTTGTAATGCCAAGCATACGGCCGTGGCGTGCCGCACGACGTAAAAGCCTACGAAGCACATATCCGCGTCCTTCGTTTGACGGAAGCACACCATCGCTTACCATAAGCGTGGTACTGCGGATATGATCGGTAATAACACGGATTGAAATATCAGTTTTCTTATCCCTGCGATATGTTTTTCCCGAAAGTTTCTCCACATGATGAAGAATTTTTTGGACTGTATCGACTTCAAACAAGTTTGGCGCATCTTGCATCACGCATGCTAAGCGCTCAAGACCCATGCCGGTGTCAATGTTTGGCTTTGCCAGTTTTGCGTAGTTTCCTTCACCGTCCGAGTCAAACTCGGTAAACACCAAGTTCCACACTTCAATAAACCTGTCACACTCGCAACCGGCCTTACAGTTTTCATCGCCGCAACCGTATGTCTCGCCACGATCAAAATATATTTCACTGCACGGACCACACGGACCACTACCGTGCTCCCAGAAATTGTCTTTTTTGCCAAGACGCACCATGTGATCTTCGCTGACGCCTATTTTTTGTGTCCAAATAGCATATGCATCATCGTCTTCTTCATACACCGAGATATGCAGTTTTTCTTTCGGGATATCCATCCACTCGTTTGAAGTAAAAAACTCCCACGCCCAAGATATAGCTTCATCTTTGAAATAATCCTGGAAAGAAAAGTTGCCCAGCATTTCAAAATATGTGCCATGACGGTCTGTGATGCCTACGCTTTCAATATCAGGTGTGCGGATACACTTTTGACATGTTGTCACCCTATGACACGGCGGTTCTTCCGTACCCAAAAACCACTTTTTCATGGGTGCCATACCACTGTTTATTAAAAGCAGGCTTTTATCCCCTTTCGGAACAAGAGGAAAACTACCCAGCCGCAAATGCTGTTTTGTCTCAAAAAAAGTTAAAAACTGTTCGCGTAATTCATTAAGGCCGGTCCATTTCATACAAAAATCTCCTTTAATCAAACACTATATATATTTAAAATATTAAAACAAATAAAAAAACACCTCATCCCTTAATAGGGACGAAGCATTGCTCCGCGGTACCACCCGACTTGCAACCTATAAAAACAGGCCGCCGCTTTACGAGGGAAAACCCTCTGCACCATAACGGAGTGCGTCCGCCGGGAATTAGCCGGAGCTCAAGGGTGGCATATTGTTACACGGTGAAAACCTTTCAGCCTATTGACAGCTAGCCATCAACCGGGATTTTCTCTCTCATGTTGTGCAAACGTTAACCCTATCATCGCATATCACATTTATTACACACTATACCTACATTATATGCACAAGTTCACCCAATGTCAACCAATAGTTTTCTTATTTCCAACGCTAAAATCGCCATTTTTAATGTACTAACAGAAAAAATGGCGATTTCACGCTAGCTAATCCAACTCTATCTTCTTTTTGTCTTTTTTTCGCATAATATCATACAATATCGGTATAACCAAAAGCGTCAGTAATGTAGCATATGTAAGGCCGCCTATGGTTACAATGGCAAGCGATTGTGTCATTTCAGCGCCTTGGCCAA
>CAYJIC010000016.1:0-25289 GCA_964370155.1 uncultured Oscillospiraceae bacterium | reverse complement strand
TGCTTATCTCGGTAGCCACCGGTATGGTGGTAACACGTGGCAGTGCCGACGATGCCCTTAACACCGTTGTGGCAAAGCAGTTTGTTGGCCAACCTATTGCCATCATAATTTCGGGCGTGGTAATGATGCTACTTATGGTCATAGGATTTCCGCCACTTCAGATAGTGATGATTTCAGCCATGCTTATAGCGCTGGGTATTATATTGCTACAAAAAAGCATGGTTTCACAAAAAAGGCTGGAGGCGCAGGAAGCTTTGGTTGAGGGTGAAGTTACCCAAGAGATAACCAGCGAGGCCACCTACTACCGCAACATAGATAACGTATATGGCTTGCTTACGGTGGAACAGGTGGAGATGGAGTTTGGGTATTCATTGCTTGCACTGGTGGACGAGGCATCCGGAGGCAGCTTTGTGGATAGGGTGGTTATGTTTAGAAAGCAGTTTGCCCAGGAAATGGGCATGGTAATACCATCGGTACGCCTAAAAGACTCCGGAAACTTAAACCCAAATCAATACACTATCCGCTTTAAAGGCGAACAAGTGGCAATAGGCGATGTATTGGTAGACCATTACTTAGCGCTATCGCCCGGCGATACGGCAGAAACAGTGGACGGCATTGATGCCATAGAGCCGGCTTTCGGTATACCGGCAAAGTGGATAAGTGAAGACAAAAAACCAAAGGCAGAACTTGCCGGATACACATTGGTAGATCCCACATCGGTGATGATTACACACTTGGCTGAGGTAATTCGCCAACATGCGTATGAGCTGCTGAACCGTCAAGAGGTCAACAACATGCTGGCCAACTTGCGAAAAACCAATGAAACTATTGTGGAAGACACTGTTCCCGGTATTGTTAGCGTTAGCGATTTGCAAAAAGTACTTGCCAACTTGCTACGTGAGGGTGTACCTATAAGAGACCTTGAAACTATTTTAGAAATATTGGGCGATTACGGCGGGTCAGTAAAAGACACCGATATGTTGACAGAATATGTGCGCCAGGCATTACGCCGCAGTATTTCGCACAAGTTTAGCGAAGCAGGCCAGCTGAAAGTGATTACGCTGGACGCCAAGATTGAAAACACTATAATGAACGCAGTGAAAAAGATGGAAGGTGGCAGTTATCTTTCACTGGAGCCGGATGTAATTCAGTCTATTGTCACGGTTGTGAATGAAGAAATAGAAAAAATCAAAGATTTAGTACCGGCTATTATTATACTAACCAGCCCTATAGTGCGCATTTATTTTAAGAAGCTGGTAGACCAGTTTTATCCTCGTATCACGGTGCTTAGTTTCAATGAAATTGATACTGATATTCAGATACAGGCACTTGGAAATATAAGCACAGGTTAAGCTTTGCAAGATAACAGATATTTGTGGTACAATAAAGATATATTAAATTACGATCATGTAGATAAACTGACCGTTGCTATGGCAGGGGAGGTGATGCAACGTGGCAGAGCCGGATTCTCGGTACAGGTTGGAAAATCCGCAAGAAGTCCTGGAAAAATATCAAAAGACCGGTGATGCACAAGCGCGCAATCAGCTTGTGATGCACTATAGCTATATTGCTAAGAGTGTAGCGGTGCAAATGCGTGGTATCACCGGTGGATATGCACAAGTGGAAGATATCGTGAACGAAGGTATCTTGACCATCATGGATTGCCTTGACAGATATACTCCCGACAAAGGGATGAAATTTGAAAACTATGCATATATGCGCGTACGAAACGGGAATATTGACTTTGTACGTAAGCAAGACTGGGTACCGCGCCGTGTAAGGCGCACAGCCAGAGAAGTGAGCGAGGCATATAACGCACTTTCCACGGATCTGATGCGTGAGCCTACAAATAAAGAGCTGGCAGCATATATGGGCGTGTCGGAAAGTGTTATCCAAAAGCATTTAGCCGAGATGAACAATGGTGCAGTCATTAGCTTTGAGGAGCTGTTGCAAGGCGCAATGCCCGGCGGTGCAGAAATTAGCACACTGCAAGCTTCCGATGAAGATAGCTTACCGGAACGTGGCTTGATGCAAGCAGAACTACGTGAAGAACTTATAAAAGCTATTGAGGAACTGACGGAAAAAGAACGAACAGTAGTGAGTTTATATTATTACGAGCATTTGAAATTACATGAAATTGCCAAGGTGATGGGTGTGTCGGAATCAAGGATATCACAAACACATTCAAAGGCGATTTTGAAAATGAGTAAGCGACTGACAAAATATATAAGTGATGCTTAAATGATAAAACGTATGCAGGGTTGTGCAGAATAAGAAAGGGAAATAGCTATGTTACAGGGTTTTTACAGCGCAGCTTCAGGAATGCTGATGCAGCAAAGGCACTTGAATGTGATCTCAAATAACTTGGCAAACACGCAAACACCGGGATTTCGCTCAAATCAGCTGGTCTCTCAAACATTTGAAGAAACACTGCAAGCTCGCCTTCAAGGTGGGGTTGCCACCGAGATAGGCACAGCGGAAAGTACTCGCATCGTGTCGGAAGTATCGGATTTATGGACGCATGGTGGAATCACTGAAACAGGTCGCCCGTTTGACATGGCGCTACAAGGGTATGGCTTTTTCAATATACAGGCCGAAGATGGAGAAACATACATGACACGTAACGGTATGTTTGATTTAGACGAAGAAGGGTTTTTGATATTACGTGGTCAAGGCCAGGTGCTGAGCACAGGCGGGGCACCCATCCAAGTGACCATCAGTGATATTTTAGTAGAGGCCGACGGCACTATTGTAAATAGAGAAACCGGCGCAGAGATAGCCCAGTTGATGATAACGGTGCCGGCAGACGATGCCGATATGCAGCAAGCGAGAAACGGTATGTTCACAACGGCAAACGCGGCTGTGGCAGCGGAAGATCCCATGGTGCTGAACGGGGGATATGAAAACAGTAACGTAGATATGATATATCAGCAGACTGCGATGATTTCTGCCCAGCGCAATTTCTCATCGGCGGCGCAGGCACTGCAGTGGATAGACCAAACATATTCTCATACAGTAAATATTGCTTCTTTGTAAAAAGTGATTTAGACAATAAAACTAAAATGTGAGTAAAACGGCGTTTTCATAAGCTGTTTTGATGTGGAGGCTTTAATATGAGCATGATAGCTTTTTATAACGGTGCTTCGGGTATGCATGCCTTTCAAAGTAAGATGAATGTCATTGGTCACAACATGGCCAATGTGCAAACATATGGCTACAAGCCTGGTAGGGCAGCTTTTGACGAGCTTATTCGCACTAGGATAAACACTAATGTGGAGTCTGAAGTGGATCCGCTGGTAGGTCATGGCGTAAAGCAGGAGTTTGTCGACCAGATAATGAACCAGGCAGGCCTTGATATGACAATGCGAGAGCTGGACTTTGCACTGACAGGAAGTGGTTTTTTCCAAGTGGAGTATGGCGGTGTGATAGAATACACCCGCAATGGCGCGTTTGCGTTGTCGATGGAGGGTGATGTGCCAACACTTGTGACAAATGACGGTGCATATGTGCTGGATGAGCAAGGCCAGCGTATTACTATAGAACAAGACCCGCAAGGGAATTATATTACAGATGATTTGGTGGAAAAATTAGCAGTGTATCGTTTTCCAAATCAGTGGGGGCTTGTTCCCACAAACAACTCACGGTATGTGGTAAGTGAAAATTCAGGCGAGGCAGAACTGGTAGATATGGCGGCTTTACCGGAAAGTGACACACTTCAAATTTATCAGGGTGCGGTTGAGTTTTCAGGCGTAGACATGGGTAACGAAATGGTGGAAATTATAATGGCTCAGCGTGGCTTCCAAATGAACAGCCGCGTGTTACAAACAGCAGACGAAATCGCAAACGAGTTAAATAATTTGCGATAGATAGATGTTTTCGGCTCGTAGTATAAGGAGGAAATTTGAATGTCTCAAACATATGATTACAGTGATTTAAATAACATGCATGTGGACATGCTAAGAGAGATTGCTAATATAGGTACAGGCAATGCGGCGACATCTCTTGCGGCTATGCTACAAAAAACCATAAACATTCAAGTGCCAAAAGTTAGTTTTCTTGATTACGATGCAGTAACAGAAAAGCTGGGTGGTCCGGAAACCATGCTTGTAGGCATGATGTTGACACTAGACATGGACGTTTCGGGTATGCTGATGTTTTTGATGCAGGAAGAGTTTGCCCATATGTTACTTAACAACCTTTTGGGCCAAAGTTTTGAAAATTTTGCAGAAGTAGACGAGATGAGCATGTCTGCAATGCAGGAAATAGGCAATATAATGGCAGCTTCATACGTGAATGCAATCAGCCAGATTACCGGACTCACAATAAACATTTCACCTCCGGACATAACAGTGGATATGGTAGGTTCTATCTTGTCGGTACCGGCCATTCATTTCGCGGATATTTCCGATAAGGTAATTTATATAGAAGATGAGTTTGGCGGCGATGATGGTGCCGGCGGAGTACAAGACTCTAGCAATATTTTGCTTATTCCGGACGTGGAATCCTTAGAAAAGATACTGGAGAGATTAGGGGCTGGGTTATGAGCAATATCACCATAGGGATATCAGATTTAAATGTTGCAAAACCACCAAATATTTTGATCACATACGCGCTAGGTTCTTGTGTAGGAATTTGTTTATACGATCCGGCAGTGAATGTATCAGGACTTTCTCATATTTTGTTGCCTTATACTGAGCAAATACAGGGCAACCCTACACCAATGAGATTTGCAAACACTGCTATTCCGATGTTGATACAAAAAATGCAAATAATGGGTGCTAGACCCACACAACTGAAGGCGAAGATTGCCGGCGGGGCTCAGATGTTTGCTTCAAGCGGAAATACATCTATTGCAAATATCGGTGCTAGAAATGTGGCGGCTGTGAAAGAAGTTCTGCAAAAACTTAGAGTTCCTATATTGGCAGAAGATACAGGCTCAAACTATGGTCGAACTCTTTTGTTTGATGCAAGTGATTATTCAATGATTATTCGTTCGCCCAAGCGTGCCGAGGTGAAGTTTTAAGAGTAATAGCTTGCACGTGGTAACGAGGTAAACCCGGGTATTTTATTTGGGAGGTGTATTTGCTTGGAAGAAAACACAGTAGTCGCTACCGAAAACGAAGAAGTGCAACCTATTGACGCTAATGTACAGATATTTTTAAGTCAGGACCTAATGACAGCCGAGGCTGAAGTTTCACCACCTCAAAATGATGGCGCAGATGTTACAGTAGAAAAAATAAAAGAAGCGCTTGAAAAATCGGGTGTTATCTTTGGTGTGGAAGAAGACACCATAGATGAACTGGCAATACCGTTATATAATACACGTATGGTGGTAGCAAAAGGTGTGGCTTCACAAGATGGCCAGGATGGCACGTGTACGGAATGCTTCAGCCGAGAGGCAGAAGCACACTATAATGAACGCGCCGATGGCTCGATGGATTATAAAGAGCTGGGCTTGATTAGAGATGTAAAAAAAGGTACAGTAATATGTGAAATTACGCCACCTATCATGGGTGTGAATGGCACGAATGTTAAAGGAAAAACGCTGAAAGCACGAAACGGCACAAGAGCAACTATTCCAATCGGCGAGAATATTACGCTGAACGAAGACCAGACTATAGCTGTGGCGAAAATTGACGGAAATGTAGTGTTTCGCAACAATCACTTTTTGATTGAAACTATTTATCGTGTGCAGGACGTGGACTATGAAGTTGGCAATATTCATTTTTCAGGTGATGTGGACGTAAGCGGTGATGTTCATGACGGATTTGAAATTCACGCAGGTGGTAGAGTTGTGCTACATGGCCAAATAGGGGCTGCTATCATCAAGGCGAAAGATATCATTATCGACAGTGGCATCAATGGAACAGGCAAAGCTGTTTTAGAAGCGCAAGGTGATATTAAAGCAGGGTTTATTGAAAACTGTCAGGTATATGTGCAGGGAGACCTGAAATCCGGCTCGATTGTTAATTCAAAAGTAGAATGTGGCGGACATGTAGAGGTTACAACCGATAAAGGTATTATTTGTGGTGGTAGCGTGGTGGCTTTTGCTTCGGTGAAAGCTAAAGTAGTAGGGAACGAATCCAATACACACACGGCTATCATACTGGGCTTTATACCACAGCTGATTGAAGACAAGAAAAATTTGATAGCTCAGCTGGATAAAATCAATGCTCATATTGAAGAGCTGAACAAAAACACAGCATATATCCAAAAACTGGTGGATGACGGAAGACCTGTTCCGGAAGATAGGCTAAAGATGCTGAAACGTGCTCAGATACAAGTACCTATGAGTGAAAAGAAAAAGGAACAGCTGGAGAAAAAAATTATAGAGCTGGAAAACAAAATGGATGAAGGTAGCGGCGCTACGCTGACAGCTGATGTAATTTATCCACCCACTAAAGTGACTATAGGCAGAGTTTCGGATGTACTTCATGAAATGCGCAGTCATTGCAGAGTATATAAAAATAAAGATGGAGATGTCACTTTTGGTACGGCGTAATAAGGCGTAGATAACTTTTAAATAGTAAAATCCCTACAGTATCATTACTGTAGGGATTTTTTGCGTGAAAAAATACAAAATTACGCCATACGATATTCTAAGTTTTCATAGATGACTTTGCTGCCTATTTCGATTTCACCGGGCAGAAAGAAAAGAGCAACGGTGTTTTCGCCATTTTTCCCGATAAGTATGGCATAATCACCTGAAATATCTTTTACTGTGTATTCAACGGCTTCCAATATCGTTCTCCCTTTCGATGAAAAATTTAAATATGCATATTATTTTTTGGATCTAGTACTTTTCATACGGAGGTCATGCTGTAGTATCTTTTTACGAATACGAATGGTTTCGGGCGTTACCTCTACCAACTCGTCTTCACGGATAAATTCCAGCGCTTCTTCAAGGCTCATACGTGTGGGTGTGACAAGGCGTAAAGCATCGTCGCTACCGGAAGCACGAACGTTTGAAAGGTGCTTAGTTTTGCACACGTTAACGGTGATATCCTCTGCTTTTGGCGAAAAACCTACAATCATTCCGGCGTATACTTTTTCTCCGGCACCGATAATAAGGCGTCCACGGTCTTGAGCAGCGTACAGGCCATATGCCACGGCAGTACCTGTTTCATAGCTGATAAGGCTGCCTGTACCACGTTTTGGAAGCTCGCCTTTGAAAGGTGCATATCCGTCAAAAATTGTGTTAAGGATACCTTCGCCATGTGTGTCTGTCAAAAATTCGCTACGATATCCAAAAAGGCCACGGCTGGGAATCTTGAACTCGATACGCATTCTTTCACCTAGTGGTGACATCTGCACCATTTCGCCTTTGCGCGAACCCAATTTTTGGATAACTGCACCTTGATATTCTGTAGGCACGTCAATAACCACATGCTCCATAGGCTCTGTGGGCTCGCCGTTTTCCTCACGAAGCAGTACTTTTGGTGGTGACACTTGGAACTCATACCCTTCACGGCGCATGGTTTCAATCAAGATGGAAAGATGCATCTCACCACGGCCCATTACGCAGAAAGAATCAGTTGTGGTGGAGTCTTCTACACGCAGTGCCACGTCTTTAAGCAGTTCTTTATGCAAGCGATCGCGAATTTGGCGGCTGGTGACAAATTTACCTTCCTTACCCGCAAACGGAGAATCATTTACAGCAAATGTCATTTCCACGGTAGGATCGGTGATTTTAAGGAAAGGTAGTGGAGCAGCATCTGTGCCAGCGGCACAAAGAGTGTTGCCTATGTTTATGTTTTCTAGCCCTGAAAAAGCAACAATATCGCCTGCTTTTGCTTCTTCTACAGCGGTACGTCCAACACCGTCAAAGCTATAAAGAGCAGTAATACGTCCTTTGGTCTGGAGCGTGTTGTCATTCCAGTCACACACAACCACGTCCATATTTTGACGAATAACACCGCTTTCAACACGTCCTATACCGATGCGGCCTACATATTCGTTGTAGTCTACGCTGGAGCATAGCATGGAAAATGTTGCGCCGGAGTCGCCAACGGGCGATTTCACATATTCAAGCATGGTTTCAAACAGAGGACGGAAATCGGTTCCGGGTGCATCGGGAGAATAGCTGGCGGTGCCTTCTCTGCCGGAGGTGAACACCATGGGGGAGTCCAGCTGCTCGTCAGACGCGTTAAGGTCCATCAAAAGTAGCAGTATTTCGTCTACCACTTCTTTGATACGTGCATCCGGCCTGTCAATTTTATTGACAACAATAACAATAGAGAGATCTTGTGCCAGTGCTTTTTCCAGCACGAACCTTGTTTGTGGCATGGGGCCTTCGGCGGCATCCACCAGTAAAAGCACGCCGCTAACCATTTTTAGTACACGTTCTACTTCGCCGCCAAAATCGGCATGGCCGGGAGTATCGATGATGTTGATTTTTACATCATTATATGTACAGCTTGCATTTTTTGCTAAAATAGTGATACCGCGTTCTCTCTCCAAATCGCCTGAATCCATCACACGCTCGGCCACTTGTTGGTTGTCGCGGAAGGTACCGCTTTGTTTTAGCATTTCATCCACAAGCGTGGTTTTACCATGGTCAACGTGGGCAATAATAGCAACATTACGTAAATCGTCTCTTTTCATAAATCCTCTTTCTTCTACATAAAAAAGTAGCGCAACCGCGCCACAATTTGGGTGGTTAACTAAAAATGGCAATAAGCCTATATTAGTATACTGCATTTGCCATGGCTATGCAATGGAAAACTTGTAAAATAACAAAAATATATCATATTAAATATAAAAAACACGGATGGCGGGTGGAGATACCCGAGCCATCCGTGCGAGGAAAGGAAAGTAAAAAGCATTATTTAGGTGTTTTCACCAAGGCAAAGCTGAAATCAGCCCGTACCACGGTTTTGCCGTCCACGCTGCCTTCGCCTTGTGCAAAGTAGAATGGAGCTTTTTCGCGAGTGATTTTACAACGAGTGGAAAACACATCGCCCGGAGTAACAGGTTTTCTGAATTTCACTTTATCCAGCCCAGTGAAAAAAGGAGTGAAGTCTGGGTCTGCAGCACCTTGGCCTAACAAAACACAGCATGTCTGCGCCAAAATTTCGCATTGAATCACGCCCGGAACTACAGGATTGCCGGGGAAATGCCCCTGCAAAAACCACTCGTCACCACGCACGGTGTAGCTGCCGCAGGCATAGCCTTCGTCGTCTAGGCTCACTTCGTCTAAAAGCAGCATAGGCTCCCTGTGCGGAAGTATTTTTTTGATCTCTTCTTTGTTCATGAGCACTCCTTTTGTGGCTATAGCTTAAACTTTTTTGAAAACAACACAAGCGTTGTGGCCGCCAAAACCAAGAGAAGTAGATACAGCCTGGGTAAAGGGGCGCTCGGTAGCTTTGTTGAAGGTGTAGTCAAGATCGCATTCGGGATCGGCCTCGGCAAATCCGATGGTGGGAGGTGCAATGCCGGTTTCCAAAGCTTTGATGCAAGCCAAGGCTTCTACTGCGCCTGCGGCACCAAGCATATGTCCGGTCATGCTTTTTGTGCTGGAGATAGCCACGTCATATGCGGCATCGCCAAAAGCTTCTTTGAAACCTTTAGTTTCAGATTTATCATTCAGTGGTGTGCTGGTGCCGTGTGCATTTACATATGTGTTGGCATCGGGTGTGATTTCACCTTCGGCCAATGCTAATTTGATAGCACGCGAGATACCGGCGGCTTCAGGATGTGGAGCAGTCATATGATGTGCGTCCGAGGTGTTGCCATATCCGGTGATTTCGGCGTAAATGTGCGCACCACGTGCTTTAGCACGCTCGTATTCTTCAAATACCATCACAACACCGCCTTCGCCCATGACAAACCCGCTACGACGTGCGTCAAACGGTGTGCAAGCGGTGGCGGGATCAGGATTTTCGCTAAGAGCCATGCAAGCGGTGAATCCGGCAATGGAGAACGGGCAGATGGTGGCTTCACTACCACCCACCAATATAGCATCGGCATAACCGTGTTTAATGGCACGGAAAGCCTCGCCCATGGCGTGTGTGGAAGTGGCGCATGCGGTGACAACAGGAAGGTTTGGTCCTTGGGCATTGTGGCGAATAGCAACAACACCGGCAGCCATATTGCCTATCATCATAGGAATAAGTAAAGGTGAAAGACGCAAATTTCCGGAAGCTAGTTTGGTTGCTTCTTTTACAGTTGTTTCCAGGCCGCCGATACCGCTACCGATGTATACACCGAAACGTTCGGGATCTATAGTATCTTTTATGTTACTGTCTTCCACAGCTTGCTGAGCTGCAGCCACAGCGTATTGAGTGAAAAGATCATACCTTCTCACTTCAGTTTTCTGAAAATACAATGTGGGATCAAAATCTTTCACTTCGGCAGCCACGCTGGCTTTGAAATCGGTGGTATCAAATCTAGTAATGTTACCAATGCCGCCCTTACCGGCTTTCATGGACTCCCATGTTTCTGTTAAAGTGTTACCAATGGGAGTAACAGCTCCCATGCCTGTTATTACTACTCGCTTCATTATATCTCCTCATACTTTTTGTTAATATAGTTTACATTGCAAGGCCGCCATCAATGCGGATCACTTCGCCGGTGATATATCCGGCACAATCACTTGCTAAAAATGCGGCAAGTTTTGCCACTTCGCTTGCATCACCAAACCGTTTGGCCGGAATACCGCTAAGAACGCTGTCCTTTACTTTGTCAGACAAAGCATCTGTCATGTCTGAAACGATAAATCCCGGAGCAATGGCGTTGCAGGTGACACCGCGCGCGCCCAGTTCTTTGGAAATGCTTTTTGTCAGGCCGATAAGGCCGGATTTTGCCGCGGCGTAGTTTGCCTGGCCGGCGTTGCCCATCAGGCCGACAACAGAAGTGACGTTGATGATACGTGCACCGTTTGGTTTACGCATAAAGTGCCGATAAAGCCCCCGTATCATGTTGAAAGCACCTTTTAGGTTAGTGTCAATAACATCGTCGAAATCGGCCTCTGCCATGCTTAAAGTCAGTTTATCACGTACAATACCTGCATTGTTCACTAAGATGTCTAGCTCGCCAAAATCTTTTAGCACAGATGCACACAGCTCTTCAGTAGCCGCAAAATCAGATACATCGCACTGATAAGCTTTTGCTGTGACGCCTAGCGCTGTTATCTCGGCCACGGTTTCGGTAGCGGCGGCTTGGTTGCCGGCATACACAATAGCTACATTGGCGCCTTGGGCGGCCATCTCGCATGCTATAGCTTTACCGATTCCACGTGAGCCACCTGTGACGAGAGCGGTTTTTCCTTGTAATGACATGTCTGTTTCCTTCCTAACCTTTTAATGCTTGTAAAGCATCTTGTAGGCTTTTGGCATCTTCTACGTTCATGAAAGTGGCTTCCTTCAAAATACGCTTACCAAGACCGGTGAGTGTTTTGCCCGGGCCTACTTCAATGAAGGTATCATAGCCATCGTTTGCCATTTGCAGTATAGTTTGCTTCCAGTAAACAGGCCCGTTCATTTGCTTTGCCAGTGTGTCTTTTACAGGATCTGCATACAGATTTCCGGTTGGATTAGCGTATACCGGAATTTTAGGTGTTTGCATGTTGCTGTTTTGAATGTCGGCAGAAAAAGCTTCGGCTGCGGGGTTCATCATTGGTGAATGGAATGCACCGCCTACGGCTAAAGGACGAGCTGTGCCACCGGCTTCTTTTACTGCCTCGCAAAAAGCAGGCATTTCTTCTTTAGAGCCTGCAACCACCAGCTGACCGTCACTGTTGTAGTTCACAGGATACATTTGCGAAAACTTTTTGCAGATATCTTCCACTGCTGCGTCGTCCATACGAAGCACAGCCGCCATGGTACCGGAGCTGGCATCGGTGGCTTTGCGCATATGTTCACTGCGAAGGCAAGTTAGGCTAAATCCTTCATCGAAAGTGAAAGCTTCGGCAAAGGTTAATGCAGCCATTTCGCCCAAAGAAAACCCTGCAACACCATCCGGGGTGATGCCGTTCTCAACCAGCGCTGCGGCTGCCGCCATGTCTACAGTGAAAACACAAGGCTGTGTTACGTCTGTTTGAGCAAGGCGCTCGGCAGTGGCTGAAAAGCAGTCGTCTTGCGTGCCGGTACGAATTGCTTCGGCTGTATCAAATATATCTTTCGCCGCTTTATTGCCATCATAAAGCTCTTTGCCCATACCCGGTTTTTGTGCACCTTGACCGGCAAATAAAAATGCTAGTTTACCCATTGTGTAGCTATTCCTTTCAGTAGTTCTTCTGCCTCATTGCACACTTCTTCAATGATGGAAGCAGCACTTTGTTTTTTAGTCACAAGGCCTGCAATTTGACCGGACAGGAAACATCCTGTTTTTGCGTCACCTTCTTTAGCGGCGCGATATAACGCACCACCGGCATACTCTTCTAAAGCAGCGTCACTTACACTGCTGTCATATTCCATCTTAAAATAAGTGCGGCTAAACTCGTTTTTAATACTGCGCACAGGATGGCCAAGACGCTTACCTGTAGCTATAGTGTCTATGTCACGTGCTTTAAGCACTTTTTCTTTAAATACATCATGCACGGTGCATTCATCGGCAACAAGAAAACGTGTGCCCATTTGAACACCTTCAGCACCCAGCATTATGGCGGCGGCAAAACCACGACCGTCGGCGATACCACCAGCGGCAATAACCGGGATTGATACGGCGTTTGCCACCTGAGGCACTAATGCCATGGTAGTGCTTTCGCCTACGTGGCCACCACTTTCGCAACCCTCGGCAATCACAGCACAAGCACCGCTGCGTTCCATCATACGTGCCAAAGCAACGCTGGCAACCACCGGGATAACATTTATGCCGGCTTCTTTCCAAGCGTCCATATATTTACCGGGGTTTCCTGCACCGGTAGTAATCACTTTTATCCCTTCTTCTACCACCACTTTTGCCACGTCGTCCGCAAAAGGACTCATCAGCATGATGTTTACGCCAAAAGGCTTGTCAGTCAGCTCTTTTGCTTTGCGAATTTCCGCGCGTAGCCACTCGGCGTCGGCGTTCATAGCGGCAATCAGCCCAAGGCCGCCACCGTTACTTACGGCCGCTGCCAAAGATGCATCGGCAATCCATGCCATGCCACCTTGGATTATTGGGTAGGTGATACCAAGAAGATTACAAATACGTTGTTTTTTCAGTGCCATGTTTCCCTCTTATCAGCTAGTTTTTGTCAAGATAATACCGCCGGAGTATAGTATGTACAAATGCTAATGTATAAACTAGTGACCCGACGGCGTTATTCAAAGTTAATTATGCGCCGGCTTCAACAAGTGCTAAGATATCGCCGATGCTTTTCAGATTTTCGTTTACTTCTACCGGTACACCAAAAGCGTCTTCGCAAGCAATAGCCATATCTACCAAATCAAGGCTGTCCAGCTCAAGCTCTTCAAATGTGGTTTCTGCGGTAAGGCTACCTGCCTCGATGTCTTTGTAGGTGCTGATTACTTCTTCCAATTTTTGCATGTTAGTCATATTATAGATCCTCACTTTCAATTTTGTTGCGGAATATCCGCGATTTATTTGCAGGTGTGGTATATAGTACCAAATCACCTAACAATGCAGTTAATTATGTCGCTAAAGGAGCGTCATATCGGCGAATTTGTGTGTCTAAGAAGTTGCTTAGTTTATGGATGCCTTTCAGCATAGCATATCGCTCTTGTGGGCTGAGATCCTTCAAAGCAGCCCTTACCATGTTACGATGGAAAAACTTTCGCAAGCTTTCCACACGTTTTCCGGCAGGTGTCAAACGCACCCTTACCACTCGTTTATCTTGGGTACATTTTTCCCTTACGGCAAATCCTTTGCGTTCCAGTCTGTTGACAGCAGTGGTGGCGGTTGGTAGGCGAATTTCCAAATAATCTGAAATTTCGCTGATGGTAGCCATTTCGTTTTCACCACCGCGTGCAATGGCTTCTAATGTGCGAACTTCGGCAAACCGAAGGGGAACAGTGTTGCTGTCTTGTAGCATTTTAGCTTCTAAAATTTCCATTGAGCGATAAATTCGGGCCAAAGCACTACTTAGATTTCTTTCAAATGCATTCATTAAATCTTTCCTTTACCGCACAAAAGAAGAATACGCTTTGCTCAAACGTTCTTTTTTCTTGCTTGATTGCTTGCGAAGCTCGGCACGTTGTATTTTTCCGGAGATGGTTTTTGGGAAACTGTCCACAAAATCCACTATCTTAGGTGTTTTGTATGCCGCGGTGTTATCTTTTACATATTGCTGAAGTTCTTTTTTTAGCTTATCCATGTCGATATCAGCATTTTTGTATTCTTTAGTCAAGATAATGCTGGCCTTGATGGCTTGGCCACGAAGCGCATCGGGAACACCAATAACAGCACATTCCATCACAGCAGGATGCTCGATAAGCACACTTTCTACCTCAAACGGACCAATGCGGTATCCGGAAGACTTGATGACATCATCTACACGGCTGGCAAACCACAGTTTGCCGTCTTTGTCCATACGTGCTTTGTCACCGGTGTGGTAATATCCACTGCGCCAAGCATCGTTTGTTTTCTTGGAGTCTTTGTAGTAACCCATGAAAACACCCACGCCTTTTCCGGGACGCACATCAAGGCAAATCTCACCGGTTTCGCCTTCTTCTACTTCGTTACCCTCTTCATCTAAAATCAAAAGACGATATGCAGGGCTGGGCTTGCCGATAGAGCCGGGAATAGGTGTACTATAAACAGATGTAATGGACATGGGCGCCATTTCTGTTTGACCGTAAGCTTCGAAAATACGCAGGCCGGTTTGCTCATAAAACTTGTCAAACACTTCGGGGTATAGAGGCTCGCCTGCGGTGGTTACATACTCTAAAGAAGATAAGTCATAAGTGCTAAGATCCATCTTCACCATCAAACGATACACAGTTGGCGGTGCGCAGAAAGAAGTTACTTTATGTTTGCACATCATACGAAGCATGTCGCCGGCGTTGAAAAAGTTGTGATCATACACAAACACGGCGGCTTCACACAACCATTGACCGAAAAGCTTGCCCCAGGCGGCTTTTGCCCAGCCGGTGTCGGCCAGTGTTAGGTGCAAGCTATCAGGGTGCAGGTTCTGCCAAAAGCGTGCGGTGGTGATGTGACACAGTGGATAAATATGATTGTGTACCACCATTTTAGGCATTCCGGTGGTTCCGGAAGTGAAGTACATCAGCATTTTGTCGTCGTTTTCGGTAACACGCACAGGCTTATCGCCTTGGGCATATGTTATGAGACCGTCATCGAAACTCAACCAGCCTTCTTTCACAGCGCCTACCTTGGCCCTAAAACGTACAGTGGGCGACAAAGACATGGCCTCGTTCACCGCTTGTGTCAAGTCGTCATCTTCGGTGGTGACAATACCCACAACAGAAGCGGCGTTGTTACGGTATATAATATCTTTAGCACCCAGCAGATGAGTGGCAGGTATGGCAACAGCACCAAGCTTGATCAGACCTAAAATAGCAAACCAATACTGCACACGACGTTTCATGATAAGCATGACAGCGTCACCTTTTTTCACACCTTGCGCTGCAAAAAAGCGTGCGGCAGCGTCCGACAGAGCAGACACTGTAGAAAAAGAATAACGAGCTTCTTCGCCTTTGTCATTACACCAAACTATGGCATCTTTATCAGGTTTTGTGCTTGCCAGCACATCCACACAGTCAAAAGCAAAGTTGTAATTTTCAGGCACGTTAATTTTATAGTTTTGCAGAAAATCTTCTTCACTGCTAAAATTTGCTCTTGCATATTGTTCCATCAACATAAGAAAACCTCCAATATGTAGACAATTGTAATTGTGCGAGTAGTAAATAATACTTAGCGTATCTAACCAAATTACTTTGGCAATTATAGCATACTAATTTTAAAGTTTCAATAATTTTATATAATTTTTTTAAATAAATTTTTTTATGATAAAATAATCTGAAATTAGGCATTGATTTTTTTAAAAGAATCTTGTATAATAATTATCAGCGTTTACAAGTAAATATACGTATAAGATTTTCGACACGGAGAAGTACTCAAGAGGTCGAAGAGGCTCCCCTGCTAAGGGAGTAGGGCGTGAAAGCGTCGCGAGGGTTCAAATCCCTCCTTCTCCGCCAAAATACGGGACAAAATAGATAACATCTATTTTGTCCCGTATTTGCGTTATAAATGAATAATTCACTTTTAGAATTGTTTTAGAAAGTACTTGACAAAAAAACTAAGACGCTATAACATATAACTATATAATTATATAGTTATGAAATGGGGTTTGTGTTATGAGCGAACTATGTTGTAAAACACCTGAAAAAGTTGTTGAGTTAATTTCAGACGAAGAGGTTGTGGAGAATTTATCGTTTTTCTTTAAAACCTTCAGTGAGCCTATTCGCATAAAAATTTTACTTGCCATGTTGCACAATGAAATATGTGTAAAAGATTTGGCTATTCTTCTTGGTGTTTCTCAGCCGAGAGTTTCAAACCAACTAAAATTATTGAAGTTGAACAATATTGCAAAAATCAGAAAAGATAAAAATAATATTTATTATAGTTTGGACGATGAACATATTCAGGATATTTTAAATATCGGAATAAGTCATTTGAACCACAAATAGGAGAAATTATGGAATACCTGCATAACCTATGGGGACTTTTTGTTGATATGTCGTTTTATATTGTGATAGGCTTACTTTTCACAGGCATATTACACGCTTTTGTAAATAAAGATGCTATACTTAAGCACATCGGAAAAAAATCCACTGCCTCGGTGGTGAAAGCTTCTGTGCTCGGCGTGCCGCTTCCTCTTTGCTCTTGTGGTGTTGTTCCCACCGCGATGTATTTAGGAAAAAGCGGAGCTTCAAAAGGAGCGGTTATTAGTTTTTTAACATCAACGCCACAAACCGGTGTAGATAGTATTATTGCCACTTACGGGCTTATGGGACCACTGTTTGCGGTGTATAGAGCTGTGGCTGCGTTTATCTCGGGGATAGTTTCGGGAATTGTTACGAATGTTCTTTGCAAAAATGACGACTTCGATTATACAAGCTCAGAATCAAGCTGTGGTTGTTCTCATGAGCAGGCCCATGAACCCGAAGTATCTGCTTGCGCTTGTTCTTGTGATAATGACAGCGAAATTAAACCCACGCTTTTATCAAAGATAAAAAGTGTTTTCACGTATGCTTTTGGTGAATTCTTAGACGAAATAGCAGGGCATTTTGTAGTGGGCCTACTTATAGCTGCACTCATTAGCACTTTTGTACCGCAAGAGTGGTTGTCCAGCTTTTCAAATCCGATTTTAAGTATGCTAACAATGCTTGTTATCGGCATTCCAATGTATATTTGCTCAACTGCGTCAATTCCTATCGCACTTTCGCTTATGATGAAAGGTGTTTCACCGGGTGCTGCATTTGTTTTCTTATTTGCAGGGCCGGTTACAAACATTGCATCTTTGGCCATACTAGGAAAAACTTTAGGAAAAAAAGTTCTTGCAATATATTTGGTTTGTGCTTGCGTATGCTCTATACTTTTCGGTTTTGTTTTGGACTTTATTATTGATTTTTCAGGGTACAGCGGCATTACAAATATTATTGAAAACTCTCATGAACACGAAATCCCTATTTATATGGTTGTGGTTGCGATTATATTCGGTGCTTTGGTTTTAAGAAGTTTGATAAAAAAGTTTATGCCAAAAAAGCAAAAAACAGCTTGTTGCTCTAATTCTCATGATTAAAAAGCTGATCCAATAAATTAATGTATGTAAAATACAATTTTAAATGTATAATAAACTTATATTGAAGATATTTGGTAAACAGCGATTCATTCAAGATGATTAATCTAAGAAGTAAAGGGTAATATAATGAAAAAGATTCTATTTATAGCTACAGGTGGTACCATAGCCTCTGTAAAAAGCGAGCATGGTCTTGTGCCACAATTATCTTCTGAAAATATTTTGGAATGCATACCAAAAGTTAAAGAAACTTGTGATATTGAAACCTTACAGCTAATGAATATAGATAGCACTAATATAAATCCATCGCATTGGCTTGAAATTGCAAAGGCTGTAGAAGAAAATTATGATAAGTATGATGGATTTGTAGTAACTCACGGTACAGATACAATGGCATATACCGCTGCGGCTCTGTCGTACCTTATACAGTTTTCGATGAAACCGGTTGTGATAACAGGCTCGCAGAAGTCTATTGCAAGCGACAACACAGATGCAAAACGAAACATGGAAAATACGCTACTATATGCGTCCTCAGATGATTCTCATGGCGTAAGTATTGTTTTTGACGGCAAAGTTATTCTAGGAACAAGAAGTCGAAAGGAAAGAACTAAGAGCTTTAATGCTTTTTCAAGCGTTGATTATCCGGAAATAGCCGTTATTCGTGACAATAAAATCATCCGATATCTAACGAATATTGAATACAGGAAAAAACCTGTGTTTTATCATAAAATGGAAGAGCGAATATTGCTATTAACATTGATTCCGGGCATGAAAGCCGATATCTTAGTAAAAGTGATGGATGATTATGAAGCTTTAATTCTTCAAAGCTTTGGGGTAGGAGGTCTTCCTGGCGGTGACAATGGCGCACTTGCTGTTGCCATTAAAAAATGGATTGATTCCGGCAAAATAGTTGTCATGAGCACACAAGTGCCTTATGAAGGTAGCGATATGGAAAGATATCAAGTGGGCTATCAGCTAAAACATAAATATGGAATTATCGAAGCGTATAACATGTCTACAGAGGCGATTGTCACAAAAGTCATGTGGGCGCTTGGCCAGACAAGTGATATGGAAGAAGTAAAGAAAATATTAAATACGCCGGTTTGTTTTGATATAATTTAATTTTATTCACGAAAGTGAGTGCTTAAAACAAAAAATCACCTATGATGGTGATTTTTTGTCGTAAATATGCATTGAACACAGTATGCTAAAAGTGCTTATCAAAGGCAATCCTTTCGCCGTTGTCATACCATATTACGCCTCTGTATTCAAACCCGTTTTTCTTTAGTATGTGTTGCATTTTTTGGTTTCCTTCGCTTGTATCTACCCTAAAATAGTGTATACCACGTGACGCTGCAAGCTGTTCCACTAGTTTAAAAACTTTGACTCCCAGGCCTTTACCACGGCTGTTTTCGCTTATTGCCAGCCGATGCATGACAACATATTCATCTTCACATGCCCAAGTGCCGTTTAGTGTGTCATATGCTTTTTCGCCGTCAAAATCCACACATAAATATCCGTAAATATCATCGTTTTCCTTTAAGAAATATCCTTTTCCGGTTTTGGCATCGTTTGTTATGCAGGCAGTGTCCGGATAGCCGTCTTGCCATTGGTCAATACCTTGGTCTTTCAGGTGTTTTTTTGCCATGTTGATGATACACATGGCTTTTTCTACGTCAGTTAGTGTTATTTTGATTAATTCCATTCATGGTCTTCCTTTTCAAGTTTCATAAATTTAGTTTAGCTACAGGTGTTATTAAAACACATATCAATCCCTTTGTAAAAGGCCTCGTAGGGAATCTCTTTTATGCGATAGCAGATATTCACACAGCTCTTTCTTGCAAAAACATAAGGTGTATCGGTGTTTTGACTGACTAATTTTGCCGCGGCGGGATTACTGAAATAGATACTGATATATGTTTTTCTGCAGGCCACAGCAACATAAGCGCCACTATATCGCCATGTAGGAATATGGGTTTTTTCAGAATGTGCTTCATCAAAAACAGCTTGATTATAACTGTCTTCTATGTAGGAAATTATCGGCAAAACCTGAGACTTTGTCTTGTCGTCAGTCATGTTTAAATATGTTTCTATCGGCATAGCTACCTCGCTAAATCAACAGCTTACTTATTTTTTGCTTGTATAAAACTCTGCTTGCGCCATCGCCCTCGACTATGCCGCAATTCACAAAACCTATTTTTTGGTAAAATCTGTTTGCACGTGGGGATGCAACAAAACATTCGAGTTTTATTTCGTCATACTCAGTAAAAATGTTATTGACAGCATAAGCAATCAGTTGTTGAGCGATACCCTTGCCCCAATAAGGTACGTCAACAGACAGGCCTTGTATCTCATTTTTGTCAGTGAACAAAAACCCGATAATGTTGTTACCATCTAAAATAATAGTTGCATTATCATAAATTTCGCTTAAATCATTATCACAATTGCCACTATTGATATATGCATCGGCCACCTCGTCGCCAAGGTGTGTGCGCTCGTATACATCGACAATCGTCCTGGCAAGGGCAAGAACAGCGGGCTTGTCAGCCAAGGCGGCTTTTCTTATAATATAGCTCATATTAGTTTCCAGTCTTGTTTTATGGTGATTATTTTATGGGATGGCGAATAATAGTTTTTAGTTTGCTTGCGTCTGTTTTTCTTGGATCGCTTAAATAAATTTCGTGATGATGGCGTTTTTTTGATATATCAATAGAGTATCCGCTTTGCTTTGCAAACTCTTCCATTTTCGCTGTGGTCACAGGCTCGTCGTCGTATGGGCCCACATGTAGACACTGTACGCATAAACCTTCATCGTAGGTGAAAAATTCAAGCTTTGAAAAATCGGTTTTTTTCTTTTTGGCTGCTGTTTCTTTTGCCCAAATGACATCGGGCTCTGCGATGAAATTAGGGAGCCGTATAAGTGAAATCCATTCGAACTGGTCTTTCTTTTTATAGTCTACACCCTTGATACCATCTTGCCACCATAGTCCTTCAAGTGGCGGCACCACATACTCAAAAAAACCATTGATTTTATAGCTGGTCTTATAGCTCATTTTGAGGGTGTATGCTACCCCATAAAGTAGTTCTACTGCGTTTTTATATTCGCCGTTTTCATCGTTTGGATCGCCTTTACCATGCACTGAGATGTAAGTCAGTTTAGGAACAATAACTATGGAAGGAGTGCTTTTTGCGCCATAGAACTCTTTAAATTCTTTTTTGAAGTCATATGCCATATGATGCATCTTCCTTTTTACTGTATTATTTCGATTTCTACTTGGACACTGTCGCCGATATCTTTGCCGATTTTATTTCGTATTGCTTTTAAAACACCAAGAATATAACACACAGACCCGTCTTCGTTTTTGAAGCCCATATTTACAATACTTCCGAAATAGGGCTCGCCATCAAAAGTAGCATGTACCTTTAGACGCCCTTTGCCAAATTTTTCTTTTATGTTAAACGGCACAGGCACAAAAGCACCGCCGCCAGTACCTTGGTGGATGGCTGCCACAAATCTTATTTTCGTGCCCATAAAACACCTCGTAACATACTATGGCTATGATATTTTTATTATACAATTTTCGCATTTAAAAATAAAGAATATTAGCAGTATTATTCATAAGAATGGTGATAAAAAACAGTTATTGGTAACTGTTAAATATTAGCTATATTTGCTTTTTGTAGGAAGATAACATAAAAGGTAGAAATTTAGGTGTTGAAAGCGCTTGTTTTTTTTGTAATAATGTTGATTTGTGTAGACTTTCAGAGTATAATCGATTTGTATGTATTATGGGTAAGAATGCGATTTTACGGTACGAGTCACTGGAGACAATGCAATATGAAAACAAAAAATTTCATCTTAAAACATATGATGACAATAATAGTTGTGCTGGTTATTGTATTTATCGGAGCCTTGATAACATGGACAGGCATAATTTCCGATGATGCAGTAATTGAGTCTACTGTTGATGAGATGGAGCAAATAGGTATACAGTATCAAACATTAATGACAAATACATTGGAAGAGGCTCAGGAAAACCTCATGATTTTCGCTGAGCTTATTGTGGCAAACAATGTAGATGAAGAAAATATAGTGGAGTATCTTGACAGCCAATCGCAATCTTACGTATTTGATAGCTTATATTATATAGATCTTGACGGGAACGGTGTTTCCAAAGATAATTATCATCGCGATTTTTCCGAGAACCAGTCGTTCATCAATGCTTTAGAAAGTAAATTTGATATAGAAGATCCATATATATCGGCGGAAACATCAGAAGTTGTTTTTGATTTGGCAGTTCCTGTCATAAAAAACGGCGAAACAAAAGCAGTGATGTTTTGCGAAGTTTCTATGGATGATTTCTTTGAGCTGATATTAAGCAACAAAGACTATGAAGGCGATATATTTTTTGTTGACAATGATTTGAATATGATGTTTTCAACAAGTGGCAATCACGTTGGTGAAATAGTCATTCCAGAAGAAGATATACTGGAAATGGGCATAGAAAACGTTGTAAAAACTCAAAAGGATATCGAAAACCAGCAAAGTGGTAGTTTTTATTACGATTATTTTGGAATACCAAAAATAATGGTGTATTATCCTATAGAGCAGACAAATGTCGCTTTGGCCATGAATGCCCATGTAGAGTCGTTGAGCAGCGAGATTGTTTTTGCAACGGACAGCTTTGAGATAATTGGTATCATTATTTATTGGACGATTATTGCGCTTGTGATTTATGTAGCTATTACGCAATCACGGGCAAGTAAACGAATTAAAAAAGTGGCATATTACGACCCATTGACCCAGCTTGCAAACATGGCAAAGCTGAAGTTAGACATGACCACTGTTTTAGAAAAAAATAAGAAAGAAAAATATTCGATAATTGTACTGGACATTGAAAATTTCAAAGCAATAAATGAGATGTTTGGATATGATATAGGCGACCGTGTTTTAAAAGCTGTGAAATCACTATCTGATAGCTTCAATGAGCCTAGTTTAGTTACAGCAAGAATTGGCAGTGATAAGTTTGTAATGTTTGCAGGCTACCATTTTTTTGAAGATTTAAGCTTTTTTGCACAAGCGGTCGATGAACATTATGATGTAGTCGTTCCGGAACTTGCAGATTATGGCGGCACGTTTAAAATTGGCAGATACCACATAGAAAAAGGCGAAACTAATTTTGATGATATCATGGCAAAGGTGAGCCTTGCGCACTCAAAAGCAAAAGCCACAAAAGGCGAGATGCTTCGCGACTATGACGACACATTGAAAAACCAGGTGAAGGTTGACGCCGACATTACAAACAAGATGAGAGCGGCGCTTGCCAATGAAGAATTTAAAGTTTTCTTGCAACCTAAGTTTAGGACAAGCGACGATAAACTAGCCGGAGCAGAAGCACTGGTGCGCTGGATTGAAACAGACGGCGGGATGATATTCCCCAATGATTTTATCCCGTTGTTTGAACGCAACGGATTTATAGTAGAACTTGATCAATACATATTAGAACATGTTTGCATAATGCTCAGGCGCTGGATGGACGAGGAAATTGGCGAAATTACTATATCGGTCAACTGCTCACGCCTTAATTTGGAAAACCCGTATTTCGTGGATAACATTATTGAAATTGTAGATAAATATAATGTTCCGCATGAGTGTATTGAGATTGAGCTGACAGAATCCACCACAATAGCAAATGAAAGCACGATAGAACAAATTTTTATTGATTTGCGCAAAAATGGGTTTAAGATTTCAATTGACGATTTTGGTGCGGGATATTCTTCGCTAGGCATTCTTAAAAATCTTCATGTTGATACACTTAAAATGGATAGAAGTTTCTTTGTCGGCGGCAAAAATGCAAGACGAGATGATTTGCTTATCGACAGTATTGTCAAAATGTCGCACAACCTTGGAATGTATGTTGTGGCAGAAGGCATAGAAACCGCCGAGCAAGTTGAGCTTCTGAAATCGATGAACTGTGATGCCGTACAAGGCTATTTTTATGATAAACCTATACCGGTAGCTGAGTTTGAAGAAAAATATCGCACAATGATAGCTGAAAATTCATTGGGCACTGTGTTAGGTTTACCTGTTATCCAGCAAATAAACGATATAAAATATGCAAGTTCATTTGTGCCGGGCGGTATGATTGTAGCAAAGCTTGATGAATATTTCACGTTGGTCGAGGCAAATGACTATTATTTTGATATGATAGGCTATACAAGAGAAGAAGTAAGAGATATTTTCAAAAACCGCGGCGTTAATCTTATGGATCCCGAAGGCAAAGCGGAAATTTTGGAATATGTAGGCAATGCAATACAAAACGACCCGGATGCTTATATCGAGTCCACAAATAAATTCACTTTACAATCCGGCGAAGAGCGTATATACAAGATGAACGGAAAAATCGCGGTAAATGAAAGTGGACAAACACGACTTTACGCTTCGATTACTGATATCACGGACTACTCGAGGGTGGATAACGACTTGCAAAATGAGAGGGATTTTGTTGCTCAAATATCCGCTCTCACCAACAGTGCGTTTTATGCTTATGATATAGACACCAAAACAATGCGCTTTTCTAAAAATTTCGCGCATAGATTTGACATTCCGGATATCATTGAAAACTTTACCGACTCGAAGTTGGGCAAGGAAATGTTCCCACAAAGTGTGGAAATGCTGAAAAACATCACAACGTCGCCACATAAAAGCGAGGGTGAGTTTTGCGCTGTTTTACCAAACGGTGACCCTATTTGGTATATATATACGTGCAGGGCGATTTATGATGAAGTTAGACAAAATCATAGAGTGGTGGGTAAGATGTCTGAAGTTTTTGGGCACAAACTTGAAATGGACATTTTAAAAACGAAATCAGAGGCCGGCCCAGCTGAAAGTGTTTACAACGAGAGTGCAACCAAGCGTTATATCCGCAATTATTTACGCGTAGTGGACTCGGATATCAACAACGGCATGTTTTTTATAATTGAGCTTGAAAATTTTGACAAGATAAGCGATACATTCGGGCAAGAGGTTGCAAAAGATTGCTTAAAGGATGTAGGCGACGTTATGCGCAGCACGTTTAGAAGCTCTGACATAATAGGTAGACGAGGTGGCAGTGAATTCTATGTGTTTATTAACAGCCATAGAACAAACGAGTTTGCACAAAAGAAAAAAGCTGAACTGTGTGAAAAGTTGTCTAAAATAGTAGAGAAAGATGGTACCACCTTATCAATTTCTGCAAACGCGGGCATAGCTTTTTATCCTGAAGATGGTTCTGATTTTGAAACGCTGTACGTGAAAGCGAAAGACGAGATGAACCACCCGGAAAATTCAGATTAAGCATCACTTGAAGCTTGTTTAAATTGAAATCGTATATTGTGTAGTAGTATTTAATAGTGTAGCAATGTTTATTGCTACACTATTTTTGTGGGAAATTAGCGCAAAAATTTTACATTAAGTATAATTTGGGTAGTTTACACACAAATCGATAAAAATTCATCATGTAGCCAGATATTTAATAAAAAAAGTGAAAATAAAGCTAAAGTTTTCTGTGAAGCGGCCGATATACTAGATAAGACGTGTTGCCGT
>CAYJIC010000015.1:0-27084 GCA_964370155.1 uncultured Oscillospiraceae bacterium | reverse complement strand
TAAGATCCATTACCTCTTGTGGGTTACTTTCAGCTAGCATTGCAAAGCCGGTTTGCCGACATGAATATACATCACCATGATCGCCAAAAATAGAAAGCGCATGTGTTGCAACAGTACGTGCACTTACGTTCAAAACAGCGGGTAACAACTCGCCTGCCATCTTGTACATGTTTGGGATCATAAGCAGCAAGCCTTGGCTAGCGGTATAAGTGGTTGTTAGGGCACCTGCGTTCAAACTACCGTGCACAGCACCGGCTGCACCGGCCTCACTCTGTAGTTCGATAACACTCACCTGGTCACCAAAGATGTTTTTCAGACCTGATGCTGACCATGTGTCTGTAATTTCGGCCATGGGGCTTGACGGAGTAATTGGGTAAATAGCAGCTACTTCAGTAAACGCATAACTAGCATGCGCAGCAGCGGTATTACCGTCCATCGTTTTTTTGATTCTTGGCATTCTAATCCTCCTGTAATCTACCGGAAATCCGGCTTGGTATCCATGTTCTTATTCCATAACGTTTTATACGGCGTTTGCGCGTATAAAACGTGTATTACCATTGTGCTGACGCACACATTAATAATATCACTTACAATGCTAAACTGCAAGGAAAAATGGTGTATTATTTGTGTATATATTCGTTAATTATACATACATACATAAAACTTGTCATAAACTAACACATAATGCACAAAATTTATACGTTAATTTAATAACAATGTTTGCAAAAAAATGATGTCGAACCTAAATCACATTAGGTCCGACACCTTATTGGTGGGCCCTCGGGGACTTGAACCCAGGACCGTCCGGTTATGAGCCGGATGCTCTAACCAACTGAGCTAAGGGCCCACAGCAATGACATCAGCAACTATATCAATTATGTTGCATCTGCTATGACTTTACTAGTATATCAAAAAAAAACCTGTTTGAAAAGCCCTAAATTACGAAATTTCTCATTTGTAGCCCGTAAAATTTATTTTATTGATTTTTTTGTGTAATTTTACTATAATAATATTCGTAATGTTTTGTTATATACTTCATTTGATTTTTTACATCTTGGAGGTTTTGCATGCCTATTTATACCATCGCTGACTTGTATGATTTAAATCATACTATTGCAGCAGAATTGTTTGACGGCCTAACATATCCATGGGAAGTTTTAGCGCTTATCAAAGATTATATTAAAAAACTTGGCCCCACCTTGCCGACTGATAAGTTTCAGCAAATTGGCGAAGATGTATGGGTGGCCAAAAGTGCTACAGTTGCCAAAAACGCATACATAGGCGGTCCGTGCATCATCGACGAAAACGCCGAGGTTCGTCATTGCGCCTTTATTCGCGGCAGCGCTATTGTAGGTAAAAACAGTGTGGTGGGTAACTCTACCGAGCTGAAAAATGTTATATTGTTCGACACTGTGCAAGTGCCACATTTCAACTATATCGGGGATTCTGTTCTGGGATATAAGGCACATTTTGGTGCTGGGGTAATTACCACAAACATCAAAAGTGATCGCACCCTTATCACTGTGCGTGGTGGTCATGACTATATTGCTACCGGTCTGAAAAAAATAGGCACCATGGCAGCAGACGGTGTAGAGGTAGGTTGCAACTCAGCACTTTGCCCGGGATGCATTTTAGGTAAAGACAGCATTGTATATCCTGTTAGTCATGTGCGTGGGCAAGTATCGCACAACCATATCTACAAGTCTTCAGATGCAATAGTTCCTAAACGTGAAAACGATTGAACTTTTATAAAAAACAATAACAAGAGGTGTTATCTATGGGCAGATTATTTGGAACCGACGGCGTGCGTGGCATTGCCAACGACGTGATGACAGTTGACCTTGCAATGAGTGTTGGGCGTGCTGTGGCATCCGTGTTCATGCAAGGCAGACGTCGCAGACCTTTGGTAGTTATCGGAAAAGATACTAGAATTTCTTGCGATATGCTAGAAGCCGCTTTGGCTGCCGGACTTTCTTCCACCGGTGCAGATATCATAAACTTGGGTGTCATTCCCACGCCTGCTGTGGCGCTTTTAGTACAAAAGTATAAGGCTGATGCAGGTATTATGATTTCAGCCTCACACAACCCTTATCAGTACAACGGTATAAAGATATTCTCCGGCGACGGCTTTAAGCTACCTGATGATTTTGAAGATCGCATCGAAACATTGGTATTGGATAAACAAAATGAAATTAAGCTGGTGGAAAACGAAAATCTAGGCACTTTAAGCTACCGCTCATCGGCCGTGAGCGATTATGTGGACTACCTGATATCCACCATTCCTACCGATCTTTCCGGCCTTCGGATTGCAGTCGACTGTGCAAACGGCGCATCTTCCGTTACTGCAAAACGTCTTTTTGAAGAGCTGGGTGCTGAAGCCACCATCATGTACGATAGCCCAAACGGTATAAACATTAACGAAGGCTGCGGCTCCACACACATGGAAAAACTGCAAGCGTTTGTGAGAGAAAACAACATGGATGCCGGCATAGCTTACGACGGCGACGCTGACCGTTGCTTGTGTGTAGATGAAAACGGCGAAATTATTGACGGCGATTTTATCATAGCTATTTGTGCGCTGGATATGAAAAACCGTGGTAAACTTCGTAAAAACACCGTGGTGGGCACCATCATGGCAAACATGGGCTTCCAAAAGTTTTGCGAGCAAAACGGCATGCATTTTGAAGCGACTAAAGTTGGCGACCGCTATGTGTTGGAGCAAATGGAGATCGAAGGCTTCCGTATTGGTGGCGAGCAAAGCGGTCACGTGATTTTCCGTGACTACTCTACCACAGGTGACGGACAGCTCACATCACTACAACTGCTTTGCCACTTGAAAGCTTCCGGCAAAAAACTAAGCGAGCTGGCTAGCGTGATGACACGTTTCCCACAAGTGATGGAAAATGTTACAGTTTCGAAAGAAGGCAAACTTTCTTTCTATAACAACGATGCTATACATGACATCATCCAAAAATATAAAGAAGAGCTGGGTGAAGACGGACGTGTAGTAGTACGTGTATCCGGCACAGAGCCTCTGATTCGTGTCATGGTGGAAGGCCTTGATATGGATAACATCACTAAAGTGGCCAAGGACATTGCCGCTGTAGTAAAGAGTGAGCTTACCTAAACATCAAAAAATAAAACTCCTTGCATTCCACAATGTGGATTTTGCAAGGAGTTTTGTTTTGTCTGTAACGCTTATTGTATATCTTCAGCTTTAAACGCATCGTGTGCTTCTGTTGTAGTGATTGGTAAGTTTGCTAGTTCTTCTTCAGCTTTTTCCATCACCATCTCATCAATTTTAGCACTTATTGCACTCTCGCGGTTTGTCTCTTTTTCTTCTTCACTCAAAGGTATACGCATGATGATGTGATATCCGCTATATCCTTCCGAATCAACAAATATCGGCTCCGCTATCTCGCCTTCATTCAGTTCCATAGACGTTTGATAGAAAGCTTCTACCATGGTTCCTTCGGTGAATGTATATCCATCAGGATTTGTCTCAAGTCCAGGATCATCACTGTGTTCATGCATCATTTGATCAAACAAAGTGGCCGGATCATCGGATGCAGTTATTTGCTGATACAAGTCTTGTGCTGTTTCTCTGGCCTCGTCTGCCGGCGAAACATCACTTTCAGACGCGCCTTCTTCAGCTTCAACCACTTCTATCAAAATATGCTTTACTGCAATATAATTTTCTTCAAAATCCGCATCCACTTCTTCTATCAAGCCGGCTTCATTTTCCTCGCTTACTTGTTCTGTATATGTTTCAATTGATTTCGTTACTAGATTTTGAAGCTTTTGAATTTCAATACAGTTTTCTTCGTTCAGATAGTGGTTTTCTGCCAGATAATTGTCATAATTACTACCATGCAAAGCTTTTTCTTCTTCCACGGTTGCAATAATCTCTTGCTCTTCTTCCTCTGTCAGCGTAACGCCTATTTCATCTGCTATGGCCAACCATGCATACAAATATTGTATTTGCTCCTGCGCCGCCTGCTTCAAAATAATAATATTAGTTCCGTCGGGATCATTTTCATATAAGTCCGGACTGTAATATGACTCGAAATAGGCTTTATATACTAGATAATAGTGACGATAAATCTCAAATGGTACCTCTTGGTCTCCAACAGTTATAAGTAAAGGCGGCTCTTCCACCTTTGTGCCATCCACAAAAAATCCCGGGTTTATTTCATCGGGGTCATGCTGTGCACTCCAGTAAGCAAAGCCTGCCACAGCTGCTGCTAACACTAAAAAAACTACCACACCGGCAACATATTTCATCGGTCTTGACATAGATATTCCTCCAAATTTAGTACCTCTCGTTTTTACACAAGCTGTATTTTTATGGGCTGGGTGGATATGCCAGCACATCCGCATCCCACATGAAAATTTATTATACACCATTTTTAGTGTATAGTACAATATCATTGTACAATCTATATACGTTTTTTCTGTGAAATACTGATTTTATCAATTTACTTTATATTCATTATTTACATCATATATAATATTTTAGTGCGTAGCATGATGCTAATTTCCCGCTTATCAATATATATCAAAACTACTACAGCAATATATTCACATTTTGTGCTTGCATTTACTATTAGTATCTGTTATAATATCAAAATGTTGGGGGAGATTTCCCGAGTGGCCAAAGGGGGCAGACTGTAAATCTGTTGCGTTTCGCTTCGATGGTTCGAATCCGTCATCTCCCACCACCAGCGTGACGCTGGACCCAATTAGACACCGAGATTAATCTCGGTGTCTTTTTTTGCGCATTATTAAATATTCATTATCTTCACAGCATCAAGCATATTTACCTCAAATGCTTCTTTACCATATTTATCCACTTGGGCTTTATCTTTCGGACCATGTGTTAGGCATCCTGCACCACCAATACACCCGTCTGTACATGCCATACCTTCGATAAAGTTTGCATCTAGCAGATTTTTAGATGACTTTAAAAGTGCAACCTTACACACATCGATACCATTGCATCTTTCTGCTTTTAGGTCAAACTCTATGTTTTGTTCTTTCATCGCTTGTGCCACTGCGTCTGATAACCCACCACTTCTTGCAAAAATCCTGCCGAAATACGACGCATTGTCTAAAACATCTTCTTTAAGCGTGGACAAGTCCATCTCTCTGCTGTCAAACAACGCTTGCAGCTCTTCAAACGTGATCACACAATCAACATAAGGCTTCACGCTTTCCAGCTGGTATTCGGCTTTTTTTGCGGTACATGGCCCTATAAACACTATTTTCGATGTTGGGTCTGTCTCTTTTATATATTTTGAAATCCGTGCCATGGGTGACAAATTATGTGAAACATGTTTTTTCATGTCCGGGAATTGAGTGTTTATATACATCACAAACGCAGGACAGCACGAACTTGTCAGAAACCCTTTTTCTGCAAGTTCTTTCGATTCTTCTAAAGCTACCGCATCTGCACCAAGCGCGGCTTCAATTATGGTGTAAAACCCAAGTTCTTTAATGCCGCTTACCACTTGGCCTAAGTTTGCATGTTGAAATTGGCTGGAAATTGACGGCGCAACCACCGCATATACTTTGTATTTTGTGTTGTTTTCACTATGTTTAAGCATATCAATTGTATCTAATATAAATGACTTATCTGCAATTGAGCCAAACGGACATTGATAAACACAAGCACCACACGCTATGCATTTTTCATTTATGATTTCAGCACTATTATCTTCTGCCTTTTTAATCGCATTCACCTTGCATGCAGTCTCGCATGGTCTTTTGCTACTTATGATGGCGTGGTAGGGGCACATTTTTGAACATGCACCGCAATTCACGCACTTCTCGCTATCAATTTCAGCTGTGTGATTGTTAGTAAATGATATCGCCCCAAATTTACAAACATCAAAGCATCGGTGCGATAAGCATCCTCTACATGAAGATGTGACTACATACCCGGACGATGGACATTCATCACATGCTATGTCTATAACTTCTATCACGTTTGGGTTTGTTTTGTCGCCACCCATAGCTATTTTAACGCGCTCTGCCAAAATTGCACGCTCTTTATAAACACAACAACGCATGGTGGATTCCTTGCCTGAAACAATTGTTTTTGGTATGCTTGTAACATTTTCAAGCAGTGTATCTTGCCAAGCATTTTTTGCCACTTCTCTCAATACTTTATATTTCAAATACTGTGCTTTAGTATCAAATTTATTCATCTATCTACTCACCTTCCTTTTCATACTCGTCATATACATATGCTTTAAAAGTAACTCACTTTGATTTTTTTGCCTATTTTTTCAAGATATTGTGAAAGCTCTTCAATAAGCTGCATTTTTATATTAAAGTTTATCGGCAAATTCGGGTTTTGGTGTGCGGGATTTACCGCTTTGCCCACATAAAAATTTATGTCTGTCGCCTCTTCAAAAAGCAGTCTGGAAATACATGACGCTGCATCTTTTTTGACATTCCACTCTGAATACAGCACATTTTCCTTTGCGTAATCTTTTGCGTAAGATAACACTTTATTTATCGTGATTATTCCTTCTGTAACTAAATCTACCCCTTCAATAGTTGCCATCGGCGGCACATCGCTATCTTCAAAATTCAATGAGGCTTCCAGTTTTTTATTCAAGTATTTTGCTGCAAGACCTGAAGTTGTGCCTCCACAAACAATGTGTTTGCCCTCTTTTGCAAAAAACAACGACATCATTTTGTCAACATCGTTATGATTAGACGGTGGGCCTATTATCAAGTTCATCGGTTGCCTTTTTCTTATTCTCACCATGCAAGCGGTGGTATCATCGCCCGGCATTGCCCCGTAAAGCGAAAAGCACTCTTCAAGCAAAATTGTGTTTAGAGTTTTTGCGGTAAACCCAACATCCGTTAACGGCGCCATAAACTCGGCAATTTCTTTTCTGTCCCAACCAAAATTCAGCACATTGCCAACACCTGCATGTATACATCCGTCGCTCATCAATATAAATAAATCATTTTCTTCTACATCAATTTTAGACATGAGGATCTTTTTGCCGCCAATAATCATTTCAGTATATGGTATTTCAAAATTTTCACCATCGCGCATCAAAATAACTTTAGGGTTATCATACTGAATAATTTCAGCTTCGCTATTGTTATTCAGCATTCTAAAAATTGTGAAAGTAGAATAAGCTATGCCGCGCACAGCGCAAACAGGCAAAGTTTCAGCTATAGTTTCTACACAATCTGTTATGCTCAAACCCTCTGAAATCATGGTTGATATGATTTTAGCTGTTAGTGTAGACAGTATATTCGCCTTGACACCACTTCCAAGGCCATCTGCTAGCACAATAGTTGTTGAGCTATCCTCGCTTTCAATCACTTCCACCTGGTCGCCACAAAGCTCTTCTTTATATTTATTTAAGCTGTTGTAACCTATCTCAGCACAAAAATTAATCATCGCTTATCGACTCCTTAAGTTTTGTGAGTGCAATTTTTGTTTCGGCCGCTGTTTCACCAAGTAAGGATGCTATTTCATGCACCACTCGCATTTGCTTTTCAATAACTTTGTCTGTGGTTTCTATTGTCTTTTTGCTTAGGGTTTCTTTTCTCTCGTGCTCAACTGCCTGTTCTGTGACATTTCGCATTATGGCGATAAGCACCTTGTTTTGCTTATCAAATATTATGCTTTCGTCTACATATTTATTATATTCAGCCACATATCTGCGCTCGTTCTTTATGGATACACCACTTTCACGCACTTTTATAAAGTCAGCCGGATCTAAAATTCTAATCACAGGCTCACCCAAAACATCTGATTTATTCCTTAAGTTAATCAGATCTAAAGCGGCCGAGTTCACCCGCTGTACCTCTAAATCACTGTTTAAAACAATAATTGCATTTGGAGAATTTTCAACTATTGTATCGGAAAAAGATTCAGACTTTTCATAAAGTGTTGGCAAACACATTGTGAGGTCTGCCTTGCCAAAATATACAGCAGCCGCTTTTTCTCTACACGAATTATATCCACAAGATCCACAGTCCAGCTCATCTTCTTTGTTCTCTTTGCCAAGCTGCAGTAAAATGTTTTTTATCTCTGCATCAGACGGTAAAACATTCCTAAGCTCGATAGGCTCGAAATTCTTACGCATATATTCACTTTGTGGCATCTCAACATCGAAATCTTCATTTCCTGCACATTTGCTAATGCTCATATAATCCACAAGCGTCTTTTTACGATATTTTTCCATCACCGGGCCGCCGATGCAGCTTCCGATGCAAGCCGACATTTCAACAAAACATTTTGTGATTTCGCCTTGCTCTATTTCATCAAGCGCTTTCATGCAATTATCGACACCGTCTACTGCCATATATGTGTAATCTTCATTTTTGTTTTTAATGCTTTTTATAATCCCACCTGTTGTGGGGAAAAATCTTGCTCTGCTTTTTTCGATACTTTCTATCGGCTCATTTGCATCAATGCTGATATTTTCATCTTTCAGCCATTGAGTAAGCTCTTCAAAAGTCAGCGCGGCATCCACAATGCCTTCGTAATAATTCGCCTCATCTTTTTTTGCCACACACGGCCCTATAAAAATAACTTTCGCATTTGGACATCGCCTTTTAATATCTATAGCATGTGCTTGCATTGGAGAAACTATATCTGCAAGACTGCCCAGCAACTTTGGATAATATTTTTGAATAAGTAGGTTTATTGAATGACATGAAGAGGTGATAAGCACATCTCTTTTATCTCTATCAATCATGTTTTGGTATTCATTTTTTACAATAGTTGCACCTATTGCTGTTTCCTCTGCCGAATGCATGCCCAGCTCTTTTAACGCCTTTTCGATTGCATTGATACCTGCACCCTCGTAATTTGCAATAAACGATGGTGCAATAGACGCTATAACCGGCTCTCCCGACATTATCAAAACCTTAGCAGATTCAACGCTATTTGTGATCTCTTTGGCATTTTGCGGACAATTGACAAAACATTGACCACATAATATACATTCATTCCCAACAATGATTGCCTGGCCACCCGAAAATCGAATGGATTTCACCGGACAACATCTAATGCATTTATAGCAATTTTTACAATTGGATTTTTTTAGTTTTAAAAACTCTGCCATATTATTTCTCCTGTTGCGCTAATGTAGCTTACCGATGACTTCTTTTTCAAAGAAACTTTCCACAGTTTCCGGCGTTATAGAAAAAAAGCTATCATCCACATTTACGCAAACCCCTTGCTGACATTTGCCCATACAAAACACGCCTGAAAGCTCTACTTTATCTTTAAGATTTTCTTTTTCGACTAGTTGCTTCATTTTTTCAACAACTTGTCTGGACCCCTTTAAATGACATGAGCTGCCGATACAAACTTTAATATCCATGGTTATCTCCTTTGCATTGGTAATTGTTAATTTTTTAACAATCGTATTGTAACACAATTTGCCTCTGAAGTAAAGACTTATATTTTTGCGCATGTCTTGCAGTCGATTTTTTAAGGCAAAATATTACATTTTTTCGATTAATATTGTGTAATGTGAATTTTTTAATTTTTGTGATATACTATATACTATATACTGTAACCATGGAGGTACTTTATGACTTTATTTGAGCGACCACTTGACCATATCAATCTTTTTGTTCCAAACCTGGAAAAAGCTATTGATTTTTACACCAATACCCTAGGCTTCAAAATAAAAGAACGGTTTAAAAATGATAGCGGCAAGGAATTTATTTTTGTCACAGATGGAGCTATCACGTATGAGATACTTGAAAAGCCCGAACTTGAAAACACCGTGATTGATCATGTTGCCTATGTGTCTGAAGATATCAAGGCTGACTACGAACATTTTAGCGGCCTTGGCCTGACCACTACAGACTTAAATAGTATCGATTTTTTATTTGAAAACGGCGTATCTTATTTTTTCATTAAAGGCGCAGGAAATGACAGAATAGAGTTTTGCCAAAAGATATAGGAGATAACCATGAACTCAATATTTACAAGGCGCAGTGTGCGAAGTTTTTTAGACAAGGAAGTAGAGCAAGATAAAATAGACAAACTTATACGAGCCGCTATGCAAGCACCCTCTGCAGGAAATCAGCAACCATGGGAGTTTGTTGTAGTTACCGGTAGGGAAAACCTTGATAAACTATCCGAGTTCAACCCTTATGCCGGTTCATTAAAGCTTGCCACCTTGGGCATCATCGTAATGGGCAGTACAATAAGAATGAAAATGCCTGATTATTGGCAACAAGACCTGGGCGCTGCAACACAAAATATCCTTTTGCAAGCAACTGAAATGGGTCTTGGAAGCGTTTGGTACGGATGTGCTCCTGAAAAAGATAGAATACAATGGGTACAAACTTTCTGTAAACTTGATGCCACCTTGATCCCTTACAGTGTCATCGGCCTGGGATACCCTAAAGATGATGAGGCTAATAAGTTTGTGGATAGGTTTGAGGCAGATAGAGTTCATTATTTAAAATAATTTATTCGCATATATCAAAGTGCCCCGTGAAAATCATTTTTTCACAGGGGCATTTATTATATACGAAAGTTTCTCCACAAATGAAAAATCCGCGTTTTAAAACGCGGATTTTTCATAAAAAGGGGTATCTCATTGGTGTGAGGAGGAATCATGTGCAAAAAGTAGGATGCGGCTTCCTCTCTTTGCATCTTTAGTATATTCTTTATTTACGAACGGTTTATGCTTTCCGTATGAACAAATTGTAAAACGTCGTTTTTTTATGTAAATCGCCTTATATATTGCATTAATGTGGTTTAAATTTGTTCAAATCATTAGGAATGTATGAAGTTTTATTCATACATTAAAATTCAATGATCATGTGTTTTTCATGGATTTTTTTATGGCATTTTCTACTGCATCAAGATCTAAACCACAGTCATCTAAAAACCTATCTTTACTCAGCAAGTTTTTAAAGTCTTTTGAGCGCATCACGTTAATACTGCGAGGAATTCCCAGCTGTACATTTTTATCGCCAAATACATACACCACTTCTACCGGGATGTTTTTTTGCTTTTCTGATATCAGTACATTTCTAAGCGCGCGCAGGGCTATGGCTGACTCTTTTTCCGGGTTTTTAAAAATGTTTCTTTCGCCTTTGGATGTTATTTGAACCCAATTTTCATCTTCAGCTTTGCCGTATATATCGCCATTATATCCCAGCGATATCACACCTAAAACACCAAAATATCCAATAAGTACTGCGTCTAAATATACACTGTCGCCTTTGTTTTCTGTTTGCAATGGAGCTATGTATCTGAACTGATTTTGCCTTGCAAAGCTGCGCAGTTGTCCAACAACTTTTTCTTTATTTGCGTCGCGTCCTTTATCCTTTTTTGCTCTATATTTGCTGTTATACCAAACCATGACCACAGATAAAAATATCGCCAAAACAGCTACAATAAAAATTAGCATCTCGCTTTCATTCGTTTGCAACGTTTATCCCTCTTTACTTTCTTTTTTACTATTACACTTTTAGGCCTTCTACCTCGGCCATCAAATTTTTATTTTCTTTCAGTATCGGGTTTATAACTTCTTTCAAAAACTCTGTCACCTGTTGTGGGGCGCGTCCTGTAAACAACCTCGCATCTAACATCGAATCCAGTTCATCTTTGCTGAGAGAAAAATCCTCGTCTTCGGATATGCGCTGTAGCAAATCATTTGCAAGGCCTTCTTCCTTCACAACACGTGCGGCGGCCATGCTGTGCTCACGTAGGCGCTCGTGCAACACTTGGCGGTCTCCGCCTTTTTTCACTGCCTGCATCATAATATTTTCAGTTGCCATGAATGGAAGCTCTGCCGATACACGTGCTGCCACCACTTTAGGATATACCACAAGGCCATCACATACATTCATCATCAAGTTCAAAATTGCATCTGCGGCTAAAAATCCTTCTGCAATGGAAATTCTTCTATTTGCCGAGTCATCCAGCGTGCGTTCAAACCACTGATTGGCCGAGGTCATGGCAGGGTTTAGGCAGTTTGCCATCACATACCTGCCCAGTGCACATATACGCTCACTGCGCATAGGGTTGCGCTTATACGGCATGGCAGAAGATCCTATTTGTTGTTTTGAAAACGGCTCTTCCATCTCTTTAAAGTTTTGTAGCAATCTTAAATCTGTGGCAAATTTGTGGGATGTTTGCGCCAAAGCAGATAATGCCGTCAAAACCAGATAATCTGTCTTACGTGAATATGTTTGTCCCGATACCGGCACTACCTTCTCCATACCCACTTCTTTTGCAATATGCTCCTCTACACGGCGAACTTTGCCCTCATCACCCAAAAACAGTTCCATGAAGCTTGCCTGTGTGCCGGTGGTGCCCTTGCTTCCCAGCAAAGCCAGATTGTCAATACGATGACTGATTTCTTCATAGTCCATCAGGCATTCCTGTAGCCACAGTGTGGCGCGTTTACCCACAGTAGTCAGCTGAGCCGGCTGTAAATGAGTGTATGCAAGCGCCGGCATATCTTTATACTGCTCGGCAAACTCGGCTAAAAGCTGCATCACACGCAGTAGCTTTGTGCGCAAAAGCACAAGACCTTGCCGCATGACTAAAATATCAGTATTATCACCAACAAATGCACTGGTGGCGCCCAGATGAATAATTCCTGCGGCTTTCGGACACTGGCGTCCATATGCCCACACATGCGCCATCACGTCATGGCGCACCTCGGCTTCGCGTTTTGCTGCAGCTTCATAATCAATATCGTTTATGTGCTTTTGCATTTCATCTATCTGCTCGTTTGTGATAGACAAGCCTTCCTTTTGCTCTGCGCGTGCCAGCGCTACCCACAGCTTTCGCCATGTGCAAAATTTATTGTCCGGAGAAAAAATGTACTGCATCTCTTTTGAGGCATACCTTGTCTCAAACGGTGATATATACCTATCTTGATTATCTACTCCCATTGCTACCTCCGTATATTGACGTTTTCACATATTTATATGTGTTTAAACCTATATTATTTGCTTTTACGCTGCTTTTTTCCATGCTGATTTTATCGCATTTTGTGAGGTTTTTATTATGTGTTGGGTCAGTACATTATACCTCGTCAGCTTTTTTATCTGCTCTAAAACAATACTTAAAACCATTGAAGCCATCAGTAAAACCACTACGATTAAAACCCCATACCGCAAGCTGAACAACTCGTCTGTAAAAATGCGCATAAGTGTGGTGTGCGTAAAGTATATATTCATGGAATGTCCGCCAAGTAAAGCCAAAAAACTGCCCAATACCGGTATATCACTAAACGCTTCATGACATATGTAAATTAATACCGGTGCGGCAAGGTGGTAACCAAAATAAAATCCATTGTTCACAAGCGCGAAACTAAGGCAAATAAACAAACAACCAAAAGCTACCACAAGACGTACCATTTTACTGCTTATCTTTGCGGCAACATTATCTTGCTTAAAGATATTTTTCGACTTCAGCTTTTCAAACCAGTCGTTTTCAGCGAAAGCAATACCTAAAGGTAACAACATCAAATGCCCTATGCCTTCGCCTAAAAGCCTGTACAGTGGAAACGCTAAAAAAAGGCAACATCCCCAGCTTATTATCCCGTTTTTTTCATACCACTGCAAAAACAACGGCATGGTGAAAATAATCAAAACAGCAATACTCATGTACCACCACTCAGAGTTTAGCGTGGGATTTCCTGATATGAAAGACAGGCCCAGCCCGTCCAATAACAAGTATAATATCCCGTAAAACCCGGTGCCATACACCCCGTTTGGATTAGAAAGTCCTATTCCGGTGTTGTGTAGCAGATATGAAGCAGCTACTGTTATCACAAACACAAACAAAAATCCGGCCATCACCGAGATATATCTTTTTATTGTATACTCGGCTATTTGAACATCTTTATATCGCTGTGTAATATTTCTCTTGCGCCATCTTTTTGTGGCTTTTGCTATTCCAAACGCCGACAAAAATACAAACACAGCCACACATACCTTTGCCAACTGTGCACCTTGATACCAAAACTCTTCGCCGATTAAAGGAACAATAATCCCGTATGGCTCTGATATCGCTTTATCAAAAAACAAGTGGTGGTATACCATTAAAATAATAGCCACACCTTTTGCCACTTGTGTTTCTTTTATTGAAAATGACATTTTGTTACTTTCTTTTGTATTTGTAGCAGTTATGACATCATAATTTGTACATTCAATCTTTTTGTTTGTTGTTTTATCTTATTCAGTTGACAACATCACTGCTTTTGTCTTAATTTTTCTTTAAATATTCTTCAAAGTTTGCATATTTCACTTCGCTGGGTGCCTCTGTGCTAATAAGGCGCAAAGATGTATCTTTCGCCAGCTCTTCTTCTGAAAAATCAAATATGCCTTTTTCATTTTTCTTAGTCTGTGGCGGCACATCTTTTTGTCTTTTTTGTGTGGGGCTATCGCTATTTTGTCTTGCGCCTCGATTTTTTCCTTTACTACGCCTGGTGTTTGCTCGTGATGTGTCAAGATTTTCGTTGCTTTCAGCGGACTCATCTTGTTGTTGCGTGCTCCACGTCGGACGTTTGTATACTATGGCGTTTCCACCTGTGCGATTTTCGTAGGGGTTCTGTGTGCTATTGCGCTGAGCGCGTGGTTTTTTTGATTGCGGTTTTTTTGAGCGCCAAGGTGTATTTGCCTCGCTTGATTTGCCCTGCGATTCATTTTTATCAGTGCTCTGACTCGACTTATTGTTTCTTTTTTGGTTCCGCTTTGCATCAGCGGTAGGTTTCTTTTTGTTTTCCATTTGAATTTCTCGAGAAGGCTTTTGTTCCGGCTTCTTGTTTTTTATGCTTTTTTGCAGTAACAACGACTTCTCTTTCACCTCCTTTTTAATATTTTGTGTTGTTTTTTCTTTTTGCTGTGCTTCATCCACTTGTAGTGAATTATTTTGTTTTTCTTTGATTGAAAATCCAATCAGTTTTTCGATACCGTCTAGATGTTCTTGTTCTTCGGCGCAACAAAAACTGATGGCAATGCCCTCGTTGCCCGCCCTGCCTGTGCGTCCTATACGATGCACGTATGTTTCCGGTATGTTTGGAAGATCATAGTTGAAAACATGGGACAACTGCCTAATGTCGATTCCACGTGCGGCAATATCTGTTGCTACCATCACACGTGCCGTGCCGTTTTTGAACTGTGCCAATGCAGTTTGCCTCGCTGTTTGGCTTTTGTTTCCGTGAATGGCTACAGCCATCACATTTTCACGCTTTAAGTCTCTTACCACTTTGTCTGCGCCATGCTTTGTTCTGGTAAACACAAGTGCACTTGTTATATCTGAATTTTCCAGCAGTTTTGCCAGCAGGTATTTTTTGTTCTTCTTTTCAACCTTATAAAGGTATTGTTCTATTTTTTCCACCGTGGTCGACGGTGGTGTGACAAACACCTTTGCCGGATTTTTAAGCAGGCTGTTTGCCAACGACACAATTTCTTTTGGCATAGTAGCCGAAAAAAACAAAGTTTGACGTTCTTTGGGCAAATGACGTATCACCCTTTTAACGTCGTTTACAAATCCCATGTCCAGCATTCGATCTGCTTCATCCAGTACAAAAATTTCTATATCGCCAAGTTTGATATATCCTTGCGCTATTAAGTCATTAAGGCGTCCAGGTGTGGCTACTAAAATATCCACTCCACGTTTTAACAGGGCAACTTGCGGTCTTTGACTTACGCCACCAAAAATCACCGTGGACTTTAGCGGCACATGCTTTGCATATAAGTCAAAGCTCTCTTTTATTTGCAGCGCCAACTCTCTTGTAGGAGTCAGTACCAAACAACGAATTTTATTTTTGCCTTTTTGCTCGTTCATTTTCAACCTTTGCAATATCGGTAATGCAAAAGCGGCTGTTTTTCCGGTGCCTGTTTGCGCACATCCAAGTAAATCTTTTCCTTCCAGTACGGGAGGAATTGCTTTTTGCTGAATAGGGCTTGGGGAGGTATATCCTGCTTGTTTCACTGCTTTCAAGAGCGGTGAAATCAAAGCTAAATCATCAAAGGTCATATATATCCTATCTGTTTGGGCAACATATTTAGTTGCCTATTTTTACTTTCATATATCTTTAAAACTATTTTGAAATGCTTTGTATCTTGAAGTTCAGACAAGCGCCAACATCTAATATACTAAAGCATACTTTGTGGCATTAGTATACCATATAATATAAAAAATATAAACCGTATTTCATTTTAGCTTAAATTTATAATGCTGTGCTTATTTGAGTAGCCGAAGCAAACAGCTGTCTGCCAGAAGGCTGCGTGGGAACTCTGCAATATCTGATAACTGATGTGCGTCTGAACTTGTTAGGTATTCTTTCACTTTCGGTAGGCGGCCCGAATCTAGTAGATCTTCTAGGCTGTGTTCCGGACGCTTCACCTCATATCCTTCAAACGGCAAATCTTCCGGCGCAAAACCAAGCACCGATAACAACGAGTTGGAGTCTTTGTCCACATGCGCCGGTATGGCTATTCCACCCAGCTCTTCACATGTTTTTTTAACTTCATATATATCCATACCTATGGCCGCCGAAAGTAGCTTTGATTTTTCTTCTATAATATTATCGTGTTCATCCATTACCAGCTGACGACCCCAAATTTCTTTTTCATATGGTATGTTCATCATTTTTTCATCGATTATCCGACCCATTTCAAGGGCTGTCTCCACCGTGGGGAAGTATGTTAATATATGTATCTCTTCTTCGGTAGTCACTTCTATTGCCGGAAGTAGCCTTACTCCGTATGCTGTGCACGCTCTTTCTACGGCAGGTAAATTATCTGCAGCGTTATGGTCTGCCACCGCAATCAAGTCAATACCGTTCAGCTTTGCAAAACCTGCTATATTTGCAGGCGTCATATCGTCTTCACCACAAGGCGATAAACAAGAATGAATATGCAAATCATATGTCATGGCTAAACCCTCTTAACGTCGGCTTTGAGATTATCTAATCCAACACACTTTTCCAAGCTTGACAGACCGTCATCTTACACGCGTTTGTATGTCTATCGAGTCAAAATTGGCAACATCTACCACTTCTTCTAGTATTTTGTCATACACCACAACCTGCATCCCTTTTCCAAACGGCATCTTATAATTGGTATTATTCATTTGAATATTAACCGTGTTTGCAGGATAGTTGCAATGTATTTCTACGCGTATACCATCTGCCTCGCCAAGATAACTCTGGCTATCAGGTACAAGGTTCTCGTGTATTGGGGCCACTCCACCTTTTACGGCCATATACGAATAGTATGTCCGCTCCATCAGTATTCCTGCAAAGCCAAGCTCACTTAGCGCAACTTGTATATCCGGCGTGACCGATGTTTCATCCAAAACAATTGCGGCCATAGCAACTGTGTATTGTTCATCATTAATCTTTTGCAGATATCCGCTGAGAGTAGATTCTGCTTTCAGCTCCTCGGCTGCTTTCATTCTATAATATACCTGACTATCTTGTTCATACGTTTGATATTCTGCCTGGCCTTTTCGGTTCTCAATACCGTATTCCGTGGCCAAAACTTCACCTAAATGTTTCGATATTTTTTCTGCGCCAATATAATTCATATGTGCACCGTCTGCCATATCTGAACTCAAGTCAAACCCTATCTCGTCCTCCACGTCAACATACTCAATAAACTTTACATCATTCTGTGTGCACAGCTCTGCTACAGCATCTGAATAGCTGCGGTTTAGCCGAAGCGTGGACTGGTGTGTCACCAATAGCTCTGCATTATTTTCTTTGCACAAAGATAACAGCAGGTCAAAATAATATAAAGACTCTTGTGATATGGCGCTCTCCTCAGGAGTTGTTGTATATTCTCGGCTATCAAGAAGCTCCACTTGCGTGCCTGACACAGGTATAAAATGATATCCATTCAGTGGATCTTCTTCGTTACTGAAAGACTCCTCGTTTATATTGCTATATCTTCCATGCTGACGAAAAAGTGGAAAAATATAATCTGTCCACTCTTCTGCATAAGCATATTGTATGGCATCTATTTTGTTTTTCGAAAAAGGCATAAAGTCCATGGTTTTTTGCGGCTGAAGCGTCTCCATCACATACGCTTCCAAAACAACCACCTTGGGCGACTGCGTTTTGAAAAAATCTACCATATAATAATAAAGCGTGCCGATACTTGTCAGCGGAACACCTAAGTCATATGCCGCTATACCGTTTTCCTGCCACATAACCGCAGGGTTTACAGAACAATACGAAATGCTGTTTCCAACTACCACTACATCCACTGTGTCTTTTTCTTTATTGTAAAAGCTTAAGGGTTTTTCACAAATAACAAAGCTTACAACAGAAAACAAAATAACCAATACCACTAAAAAAGCAATAGTGCTGAAAATATATGTTATTTTAACTTTCATGATGATGTCCCCTTAAAATTGGAAATACAAAAAATTCGCAGCAGCATATCCAGGCCCGTAAATACCAAGAACTACCACAGCGAAAATACCCGCAAAATATACCGGCCACCTGAACAATATGATTTGACGGCTCAGCAAATTGCGCACATTATATTTTCTTTGCAGTATGTTTACAAATAGTAATATTGCTATTGATAATAACATTATGGAGAACTCAAGCCTGCTTAAACCCATTGTGTAAAGTGAGCCATCAAACAAAATCCACGGGTTGAAGGTGGAAAATATACTACGGATAATTGAAAAGGCCGCCATTGCGCCGGGGGCTCTAAAGAAAATCCACGCGAAATCTACTAGCAAAAACGTGCACAGTCCTTGGCCCAGCTTGAATGAAAATGACGATGTGGGTATGCGAAGACTTTTGTACAAGCGATCTTTAGGCTTTCTTATCATCTCGCCGACGATTTGAAACATTCCATGTAAAGCGCCCCAAATAACAAAGCTCCACGCCGCACCATGCCAAAGCCCGCTGGCCAAGAATGTTATCAGCACATTCAAGCGCGCCCTCCATTTACCTTTACGGCTTCCACCCAGCGGAATATATAAATAATCCCTGAACCACGTTGATAAAGAAATATGCCAACGATGCCAAAAGTCCCTAATCGATGTGGCAAAATACGGCTGCTTAAAGTTGTCCATCAGCTTAAAGCCCATCACTTGCGCCGCACCTATGGCGATATCGGAGTATCCGGAAAAGTCGCAATATATCTGCACTGCAAACAATAGCATTGTTACCACAAGCTCTATGCCTTCATAAAATTGATACTCGCCAATAACAGTATTTACCAAAATAGCCACCCTGTCGGCAATTACCATTTTCTGGAAAAACCCCCAAAGCATCAGCAACAGACCATCGCGCATACGCAAAAAGTCAAAAGTGTGCTTTTCATGTACTTGATGTAATAAATTTTTGCTGCGCTCTATCGGCCCGGCCACCAGTTGAGGAAAAAACGACACGAATAGCGCATATTTCAGCAAATTTTTCTCGGCTGACATTTCTTTGCGATAGACATCCATTGTATAGCTAAGTGCTTGAAACGTGTAAAACGATATTCCCACCGGCAAAAGAACATCAAACGAAGGCACTATGGCCGTGATTCCAACCTGCGCTAAAACAGCATTAATGTTACTAAGCGCAAACGGAAAGTATTTAAAGAAAAACAATATCGCCAAATTTATGGCAAAACTTAGCAATACCCACAACTTTTTTAGCTTTATGGCTGTTTTGGCTTCTTTTTGATTGGCTTTTTCTATAAGTAGCCCACTGGCATAAGTGACAACTGTGGAAAAAGCTATCAGCAGCGCGTATTGCGGGTTCCACGACATATAAAAGTAGTAACTGGCAACCAAAAGCCATACCCATCGTATCTTGTGTGGAAATACAAAATACAAAAGGCATACAGCGGGAAAAAATAATAAAAAATGAATAGAATTGAACAGCACGTCTATTTCCCCCATCTTAAAACTTTTTTTATCATATCATATGAAGTTTTGTTTGTCCATTTACATCAATTGTAAGCTTTTGATATATGCAAAGTGCTATTTTTACAAATAAATTGAAAATTTTGTTATATTTGTAGAAATTTTTGAAAAAATTATGTATAATACTGTTAAAGAAGATTTTTTGACAGATATATCGAAAGGATGAAAGAATACATGGCTGATAAAAAAATCTTGATTGTAGATGATGACAAAAACATTTGTGAGTTGTTGCGGCTATATTTAGAAAAAGAACAATATGACTGCAGGATTGCATATGACGGTCATGCGGCTTTTGAAATATTCAAAAATTATTTACCGGATATTATTCTTTTGGATATTATGATGCCAGTCCAGGACGGATGGGAAGTTTGTCGTAAAATTCGCGCAACCAGCGAAGTTCCCATTATTATGCTGACTGCAAAAGGCGAAACCTTTGATAAGGTACTTGGCCTTGAATTGGGCGCAGATGACTATATTGTGAAACCGTTTGATACTAAAGAAGTTATGGCTCGTATTAAGGCTGTTCTTCGTCGCACCGGTGCAACTGTAAAAGACGGCAGTGAAGAAAGGCTCATTCGTTTTGATAACCTGGACTTAAACCTAGATAAATATGAGCTGAAAGTGAAGAACGAAGTGGTTGAAGCACCACCAAAAGAAATGGAACTTCTTTATTTTCTCGCTTGTCATCCGGGCCGAGTATTTACCCGTGATCAACTTTTGGATGAAGTTTGGGGTTTTGAGTATTACGGTGATTCAAGAACCATTGATGTACACATCAAGCGCTTGCGAGAAAAAATGGACAACGCAAGTGACGAATGGAGTCTAAAAACAGTATGGGGTGTGGGATACAAATTTGAAGTGAAAGAAAGTTGATTTTACTAATAATATTCTCCTACGCCGTATGACGAAATTAAACCGATCGACTAAACTGGATACGGTGTATTATGAAATCGAAATCTATTCGATATTACTTTTTCATATCCATCACTATTGTGGTTTTCGCAAGTGTGCTTGGGATGGGTGTGATTCAAAGTATTGTTGGCGTGGGACATTTTCGTGAAAACGAACAAGATATGTTATCAGATATCACCCTTACTGTTGCTGATAATGTAAGAAAAGATGGATATACCCTTTTATCTCCTGAAAATTTACATAGCATTAACGATATGGCGTACGTTACTGGCGCCAAGGTATTTGTTGTGGATACCGGCGGAATGATACAATATTCTTCCGGCGAAGGCTCGCCCGACATGGGCACCATCTTAGACCCAGCATTTCTTTCCGAAATGAGTCAAAACGAGTTTGTAAGCGATAATGGATTTTTAGGCGGACTTTATGAAACAAGCCATTATACCTTAGGCAGAGTGCTTATAGACGAAAACAACGCAGAAGTGGGTTTTGTTTTGGCAGCTTACAAAAGCAGTGCCATACTTAACTACTTACAAAGTATTGTGACAACATTTTTGATTGTTGCGCTTATTGTTCTTATTCCTTCGGGTATATTGGCGTTGATGCTGGCCAAACATACCATTGCACCATTGAGAAAAATAGCCGCCGCCGCTAATAGTTTCGGCGAGGGAGACTACAGCGCTCGTGTGCCGGTAGAGGGTGACGATGAACTAGCCCAGCTTTCCATTATCATCAACGAAATGGCAAACTCTGTGCAAGCGGCCGATAAGTCCAGACGTAACTTTATGGGCAACATTGCACATGAACTACGCACACCTATGACTACCATTAAAGGCTTTATAGATGGTATGCTTGACGGAACCATCCCACGAGAACAACATGACAATTACTTGGAAGTTGTTAGCGACGAGGTTGGTCGTTTGGCTCGCTTAACCAAAAATATGCTTGACATCTCCCGCTTGGAAGTGGGCGAATATACACCCGAGATTGTTGTTTTCAATTTATGGGAATCTATTGCGTCGGTGATTTTAACCTCTGAAAAAGGCATTGAGGAAAAAAATCTGAAAATTATTGGATTGGTTTTTGATAAACCGGTGCTTGTGAGATGTGACAAGGATTTTATTCATCAGATATTGTTCAATTTAGTGGATAATGCTATAAAGTTTGCTCATAACAATGGTGTTATTACTGTTACTGTTCGCACAGAAAACAATGAAGTGATAACTACCATCCACAACACGGGTATTGGCATGTCACCCGCTACATTGGATCATATATTCAACCGTTTTCACAAAGCCGATAAAAGCCGTAGCTTTAATGCACGAGGCGCAGGTTTAGGCCTGCATATTTCTAAAATATTGCTAGGGCTGATGGGTGGCCGCATATGGGCCGAAAGTGAACAAAATAAATATGCTTCATTTTCATTTAGTTTGCCGACAGGTGATCTGCAAGTTAATGACGAAAGCGCGGTTGACCCATAAATTACCGTCAATATATTATGTAAAATTTGCCATTGCGGACAATTTGGTGTAAAATACTTTTATTCGTAAAATGGCAGATGTGAATGTGCAAACAAAATAATCTAAACATCTTTCTGCCACAAAACATGCTGTTATGTTTTATGGCAGAAGTTTTTCTATTTTTGTGACTATTACATTTTAAAGACAGCATAATGCTTATGTATCCCATTGCAGAGAGGATTGAATATAATGATAGAAATAGCCCCCTCCATACTTTCAGCCGATTTCGCTAACTTAGAGCAACATTGTAGAAAAGTTGTGACACCTGATAACCGTTGGTTGCATTTCGATGTTATGGACGGCGTGTTTGTTCCGAATTTATCGGTTGGTATACCTGTGCTACAATGCCTGGCAAAGGCTTTACCTGAAGCTTATTACGACGTGCATCTAATGATTGTTGATCCACAAAAATATATCGAGCCGTTTTATAAGGCAGGTGCTGATAGCATCACTATACATTATGAAGCAGACAGCCCGGTGAAAGAAACTTTACAAGCCATACGTGAAATGGGCTGTAAAGCCGGTCTTTCTATAAAGCCCAAAACTCCATTAGAAGAGATTTTTCCTTTATTACCACTTTGTGATCTTGTTTTGGTGATGAGCGTGGAGCCGGGTTTTGGTGGCCAAGCTTTTATCCCTGAATCTGCACAGCGCATATCAGATATCAAAAAAGAAGCCACCGCGCAAAACCTTTCTTTGCTTATCGAGGTGGATGGTGGTATCAACAACGAAACCGCCGCTATTTGTATCAATGCCGGTGCAGATGTATTGGTTGCCGGCAGTAGTATCTTTGGTGCAAAAGATCCTGCGGCCGCAGTTAAAGCATTGAAATCTATATCATAGTTGTAAATTCAACGTATCATTTAAGTTGATTTAGGAGCAAACATGGCGAAAAAGAAAAAAATACATGAAGGGAACGCTTTACATCGCGATTTTATTTTTATGACATTGCCGGTGTTTTTAATGGCGTTCTTTTTTTATGGACCACGCACCTTGCTGCTTGGCCTGGTAGCTGTTGTTACTGCTTTGCTGGCCGATCGCATTTCTTCTGTGCTACGTGCCCGCCCTCACGACAGCAGCGAAATTTCTTCTATTAGTATTGCGCTGGTATTGGTGCTTATGATGCCTGCCAATGTGCGTTTTATTATAGTTATAGTGGCCGTCCTGGTAGCTATATTAGTTGGCAAGGAAGCATTTGGCGGATATGGTAGTTATCCTTTTAATCCGGTAGCTGTTGGATTTTGCGTGGCTGCTGTCAGCTGGCCACAAGAAATATTAAGCTATCCTGCGCCTACCGGGTGGCTATCCAGACCTTTTCCATCTTTTGAAAGATTGTTGTCAATGTGGTCATTTGAAGGCGTCGAGCTAGTTCAAGGTCCATCTTTGACTTTGCGCAACGGCGGTCTACCCAACATAGATTTATGGAACCTACTGCTCGGTAATTATGCCGGACCTATGGGCGTGGGTTGCTCTTTAGTGATTTTAGCCTGCGCGGTGTATTTATTGTTACGAAAACGTATAGAGTTATGGGCTCCGCTGTTTTTTCTTGGAACCATCGCAGTGATTGCGTTTGTTTTTCCTCGTTATACAGAAATATCGTTTGCCACATGGCCTGAGGATATTTGGGTGCGTCTGCAGGTGGTAAAGTTTGAATTATTTTCCGGTGCTATTATTTTTGCGGCTGTTTTTCTTGCTTCAGAAGTTGGCACTATACCTAAAAACTGGACTTCCCAAATATTGTATGGTATTTTTCTTGGCCTGGCCACCATGTTGTTTAGGTATTTTGGTATTTATGAGCTGGGCGTTTGTTTTGGTTTCTTACTGGTTAATGCTTTTTCAGGATATTTTGATCGTGCTGTTGATCATTTACAGGCCCGCCGTAAAGAGAAAAGAGTGGAGGTGGCGCCTAAATGAGAGAAAATCGTATACTTTTTTTAGCAGAAAATATGGACAGGCTATCACGTCGTGACCGCATTTTCTTGAACAATCCCGTAGTTATGCAAGGTCTTGGCCTGGCACTGGTGGTTATCCCTTCCACCACTTTGCAAAATGCATGGATGCTGGCAGTGGGTGTGGCGTTATTGCTTACTCCTACACGTATAATAGCTACGTTTATCGGCCAACGCATCGGCAAACATCTTCGTGGGCCTGTGTATGCACTTGTGTCCGGATTGGTCTATATTGGAGTGGCCATGCTGATGGAAAATATCTTTGGCAATAATTTGCAAAATGTCGGTATCTATCTTCCGCTTATGGTGCTGGAACCACTTATCATAAAGAGATATGCTAATTCTGCGAGTGAAAGAATTATCACATCCTTTAAAAAAGGTATTATTACCACCATCGGCTTTTGTCTTGTGCTGTTTTTAACTGCGGGCCTCAGGGAACTTTTAGGACTTGGAACACTATATGGTGTGCAAATATACGAAGGCAACTTGCTTCCTATGGCTACTTCGCCTGCAGGCGGATTTATCCTGCTAGCATTTTTGGTCGCTTTGTGGCGTGGACTTGTAAAAGCCTTTAAGAAAAATATTCTTAGGGGGGTAAGGCAGCTATCATGAGTATTGTTTTTCAAAATTTAGCTACATTTTTCGCATATGCAGTAATTGCTATCTTCGTTCAAAATGCTGTTTTCACTCGTGGGTTTGGTGTTTCGCGTCTTACTCATCTTGTCAGCGACTCTGCTACAAACAGCATGATATTTTGTGGACTTTTGTGTATCGGTAATGTCATCAGTGCCCCTCTTGGTTTTTTTGCGCAACAACTGTTGGCCCAGCCACAGCACTGGTACAGAGACTATGTGACGCCACTTGCTTTTGTGGTATGTGCTTTGATTTCACTTTTAATAATGGCGTTGATCGTTCTTGTTTTTCGTCCACATAACAAGGAAGAATGGCTTGATATTTTGCCTATGGTGTGCCTAAACAATGCTATCCTCGGGCCTATCTTGATTACTTCCAGCCAAAACTATGACTTTTTACAAACTATGGGATTTGCCCTTGGTAGCGGTATCGGGTATTCGCTGGCTGTGCTGATGGTAAGCGAAGGTGAGCATAAAATGAAAAATAGTAATGTGCCTGAAACGTTCCGTGGCTTGCCCATAAAATTACTTTATGTCGGAATTTTATCACTTGCCATATACGCACTAACCGGCCACAGGGTGGCAATTTAAACCTAAAAGAGGAATGTATATGTTTTTAGCTGCTGATATTTTACTGCCGAAAAAAGATGTGGATCTAGAGAAATGGTCCGTGATTGCCTGTGATCAATTCACTAGCGAGCCTTTATATTGGCATGACGCAGAAAGTTTGGTTGGCGATGCACCCAGTACTTTACACATGATTTTGCCCGAAGTGTATTTGGAAGATGAAAACGTGCAAAGTCGTATTTCTGATATTCACTCAAATATGCTTGCATACCACGATACCATTTTAACATCTTCTTTTAATGGGTTTGTTTATGTCGAGAGAGAAACATCTTCGGGCATCCGCCAGGGACTTGTTGGCATGGTGGATCTTGATGAATACGCTTATGAAAAAGGTACTCATCCAAAAGTTAGGCCATCTGAAAATACAGTTGAGGAACGTATACCGCCACGTCTTGCCGTTCGTCGTGGGGCGAAACTGGAAAGCCCGCATATTTTACTGTTGGTGGACGATGCCAACAAAACTGTGATAGAGCCTTTGGCTGAGAAAAAAGCCACACTTTTGCCACTTTATGATGTGTCACTCATGCTTGGCGGAGGCAGTGTTCGTGCCTGGGCTGTGACCAATAAAAACGACGTGGACGCTATATCAAACGCTTTATCTGCGCTTGACGGCGAAGCCGAATTTTATCAAAAGTATCCGGCTGCAAAAGGCAAAACCACTCCTTTTTCGTTAGCAGTAGGGGATGGTAACCACAGCCTTGCAACCGCAAAAGCCCTCTGGGAAGATACTAAAGGCACTCTTTCACAAGAAGAACTTGAAAATCATCCTGCACGGTATTGTCTTGTTGAGCTTGAAAATATCCAAAGTGATGCCATTAACGTGGAGCCTATCCACAGGGTGGTGTTTGGCGTAAGCGCTGAGGCTGTTAAAACCGCTCTTGCAAAATATGCTAAAGACCATGATATCACTGTGTCAAATATTGAAGGCGGCCAGCATTTTTCATTAGTGTATGGTGACAACGTGACAGAAGAAGTATATTTGAGCGACGCAAAAGAACCTTTAGTGGTGGGAAGTGTGGATGCGTTTTTAGAAATATGCGCTGCGGAGAACCCCGATATGTATGTTGATTACGTGCATGGCGACGACAGTGTAAGCGCGCTAGTATCAGAGCAAAAAGCTGTGGGGCTACTCATGCCACCGTTCGCTAAAGATGATATATTCCGCGGTGTTGCTTTGGGTGGCGTGCTACCTAAAAAGACATTTTCTATGGGGCATGCAAAAGACAAACGCTATTATATGGAATGTAGATCTATTTTATAATTTTAACAACTTTAAAAAGGCAAAAACGACTAAAGTCGTTTTTGCCTTTTTTGATGTTAGTGTGGGTGGCTTTGCAAAGGGCGCATACTGCTTGTATGTAACCTCGCAGGCATTTTGCAGATGACGCCGAAAGAGGTGCTTTATCTGTAGCCTGAAAGTCAGGCAAAGAGAAAGTGCCTATTTCAAGGAATCAAAAAATGACCAGAGGGCGCATACTGCTTGTATGTAACCTCGCAGGCATTTTGCAGATGACGCCGAAAGAGGTGCTTTATCT